>JADDPM010000223.1 GCA_016781885.1 Rubrobacter sp. | reverse complement strand
CCGGAGGTTGCCTCCGATACTTAAAACTCTCTATCAGGAATACCGAAGGCAACCAAGGGGCCTCCATCTCCTTTGCCGCAACAACGAGCTTATCGATATAGTAGGGTCCTCGCTTCTTGCCGGTACTTTCTGCGTAAATCAGCTACGTCTTGGGTGTATACGGCAAGGTACTGTTTGATCGCGGTGCGGCAGAGAACGTCAATCCCTCGCAGGAACGCGCGCCGGGAGCCGTTCCTTGAGCAGCCGGATGTGCTCTGGGCCAATACCACAGCAGCCGCCGATGAGCTGCACGCCCATCTCTAGCCACCCCTGGGCCTGCGTCGCGAAGTCTTCAGGGGAGATCATGTCTACAAACTGCCAGTTGGGCATGATGAACTCTCCAGAGTGCGGATATGCCCCTATGGGTCCCGACCAGCGCCCGCTAACCTCGCGTAGGGCTGCGGGCGTGTCCTCTATGAGCGTGTGCATTATGGACACCAAAGATGCACCTAGGGGCGGTATCTGCTCCAGTGCCTCGGCCAGGGTGTGGTCTCCGTCCCAGAGCATGACCGTGCCCTCGTCAGTGGTCTTGCAACTGAAGCCGATCCAGACCGGTAGCCCCGTGGCGACGGCCGCCTCCAAGGCGTAGGTCGTCTGCTCGATATCGCGCATCATCTCCAGCGCGATCACGTCTATACCTGTTTCGGCCAAAACCTCGGCCTGCTCCCGGTAATTGGCCCGCGCCTTCTCGGCTCGAGGCTCGTAACTGTAGTCGTAACGGGCGATAAAGGTCGAGATCGAACCCGCTATAAAGACCGGCCCGTCCGCCGCATTCTCCCGCGCCTCTTTCGCGAGCGTAACGGCGCGGACGTTCAACTCGCGGAACCGCTCTCCCATCCCTGCCGGCTCCAGCACGTGCCTGGCCGTCGCGAAGGTGTTGGTGATGATCACGTCTGCCCCGGCCCTGATGTAGTCCTCGTGCACCTCGCGCACCGTGTCGGGGTGCGTCGCTAAGGCAGCCGCGTCCCACGCCGCGTCGTCCATCGACACCCCGCGCTTTTCTAGTTCCGTGCCCGTCGCCCCATCGAGGATGACGACCTCTCCCCCGTCGAGCCGCTGTTGCAAATCGCTTATCTCGTACCTCTCTTTATCTGTTTAGCAGGTGCCGCAACGCGCCTTCTAGCTCTGGATATCGGAATTCGTAGCCGGTCTCTTTGAGCTTCGCGGGCTCCATGCGCTGGCTCGCCAGGAGTAGCGCGTCGGCGACCTCGCCCAGCATCAACCGCGCTACGGGGGCCGGCAGGGTAAAGAAGGCCGGACGGTTAAGGACGCGTCCCAGGGTCTTCGTGTACTCCGCGTTGGTAAGGGGGTTTGGAGACCCGACGTTGACCGGCCCTTCGAGGGACTCGTCCATGAGGGCGTGGAGTATAGCGCCGACTATGTCGCCGAGGGCTACCCAGGGCCAGTACTGCCTCCCAGACCCGATCTTGCCCCCGCCGCCGAGCTTGAAGATCGGCAACGTTCTGCCCAGGGCGCCGCCCTCCGGGGAGAGCACTATCCCCATCCGCGGATGCACGACCCTTATCCCCGCCTCCCGCGCCGGGTCAGCCGCCGCCTCCCATTCCCGGCAAACCCTGGCCAGGAAGTCCGAGCCAGGCCCGCTGTCCTCCCTCAAGAGCTCGTTACCCCTATCACCGTAGTAACCGACAGCCGAGGCCGACACCATCACCCCAGGTGGCTGAGAAAGACCGGCGACCGTTTCGGAGAGCAAGCGCGTCCCCCGCACGCGGCTCTCCAGAATGCGAGCCTTCTTCGCGGAGGTCCAACGCCCCTCGGCGATGCTCTCCCCCGCCAGATGCACGACGGCGTCTACCCCTTCGAGTCCGGCAACGTCTATCGTCCCCGCCGAGGGGTCCCACCGCACCGCGTCCCCCGACGCCCCGCCGGAACGAACGAGACGCTGCACCCGATGTCCCCCGTCCTCGAGAGCCGGCACCAGCGCAGATCCTATTAGCCCCCTGGACCCACTAACGAGTACGTCCATACCCTTCCTCCTCCCTCGCCGTTACCGGAGCCAGCGAACCGGTAGACAGAAGACATGGTAACGGCTTCGGAAGCCCCACACAGTAATGCGAACACCAAAACTGAAGCGGGCACGCCGGAGCCCTGCACTACTTCGTGGGGAAAGGGAAAAGGAGGAGTAAGTACGTGCCTCCGGCTCCCATATCCCTATTGTACATAGATGTGCTTGTCAAGCCGGTCTTCGTTTGTCGGGACGGGTTACCGTACCGTTACTCTGGATATATGAATAGGGGTTGCAGGCGAAGGTTAGAGGCCTAGAGCTCTTACTGGGACC
>JADDPM010000222.1 GCA_016781885.1 Rubrobacter sp. | reverse complement strand
TGAAGAAGTTGAGCATCTGCCCGGCCGCCTGCTCTCCCTGCTCCATCAGCGGGCGCGACTCTTCCGGGGCGTTCTCCTTTTCGATCGGCTGGATGCGCGGCATACCGTTCCTTCTCCTTGCCTATAGTCTGGTATGCCTCATACCCGTTTTGCCAGATGCATGCCCGGGGGGACGAGTGCTCCCGAAGCTACCAGCCCACGAGGGAGGCGTGATCCACTTTAATGCACCGGTCCATGACCACGGTGAGGCCATGCTCTTCGGCGTATTCTGCGGCCTCCTCGTTGATAACGCCCGACTGCATCCACAAGACCTTCGCCCCGGCGGCGACGGCGTCCTCCGCGACTGGCATGACCTTCTCGCTGCGCCGGAATACGTCCACTATGTCTATCGGTTCCGGTATCTCCGACACGGAGGCGTAGGGCTTCTCGCCGAGGACCGGCCCGGTAAGGTTCGGGTTGACCGGGAAGATCCTGTATCCGAAACGCTGCAGGGCGCTCGCTATGGCATGGCTCGTACGGTACGGGCTCTCCGAGAGCCCCACTACAGCGACGTTACGCGTCCCTTCGAGCAGACGCTTTACCTCCGTGTGGTCAGGGTTTTTATGCATGATTGCTCCTTACAAGTCCATCTTTTCGAGCGCTTCGAGGTATCCCTGAGAGAAGGTCGGGAACTGGAAGACGCTGTCGAGCAGAATGTCCACGGAGGTGCGCGTCTTTACCGCCAGGCATGCCTGGTGGATCCACTCCCCAGCCTGCGGAGCCACCGCCCAGGCCCCGATGAGAGTCCTCTGGTCGCGGTCCACGACGAGCCCGAGGTTTCCGCGGGGCTCCCTCTCGTAGGTCACAGGACGGGCTATCGCCGAGGCCATCTCCAGGTTGATCGAGGCTACGTCGATACCCTGCTGGCGCGCCTGATCCTCTGTCAGACCCGTTGCGGCGACCTCTGGGTCCGAGAAGACTACCCGCGGAATGCCGCTGTAGTCGGCTACGCGCTCACCGCCGAGGATGTTCGCGGCTATGATGCGCCCCTGGTACTGGGCCACGTGTGTGAAAAGCAAGACGCCCGTCACGTCCCCGACTGCCCACAGACCCGGCGTCCCCTCGACCCGGCAGTGATCGTCTACCATGAGGCCCTTATTATTCACCTCTACCCCGACCGACTCCAGACCGATTCCCTCGACCCTGGGCGTCCGGCCCGCGGTTATTATCAGGACGTCGGTCGGTACCTCCTCGCCGTCGTCGAGCGTGACGATCGTGTCGTTGCCCTCCTTCCGCACCTTCTCTGCCCGCCGTCCCACGCGGATCCCGATGCCCTCCTCTTCGAGGAAGCCTTTTAGAAGCTCGCCTACCTGCGGGTCTTCGCGGTTTATGAGCCGGTCGGGGCTTTGCACGACGGTCACGGCGCAGCCGAGACGGGAGAGCCACTGACTCGTCTCGATACCGTTCGCGCCGCCGCCGACGATCACCGCGCGCCCCGGCACCTCGCGCGTCGTCGTCGCCTCGCGGTTCGTCCACACCGTCACATCCTCGATGCCCTCGATGGGCAGCATGTTTTGCCCGGAGCCGGTCGCTATTACTACGTGGTCGGCCTCCAGAGTCTCGCCATTTACCTCGACGCGGCCCTGACCGGCGAGATGGCCCTCGCCCTTTATGACTCGCGCTCCCATCCCTTCGTAGCTGTCGACCTGACCCGAGTCGTCAAGGTTGCGGATGATGTAGTCTCGGTAGTCGAAGAGGTCTTCAACGTCCAGTTCGGGCGTACCGGTGCCGAAGGCCCTCGTCGCTTCGCCTTTTAGCTCCGGCGGCCGGAGCAGCGTCTTCGACGGGATGCACGCCCAGTAGGCGCACTCGCCCCCGATCAGCTCCCGCTCGACTATCGCGATCTTCTTGCCGGCCTTGAGCAGGCGCCCCGCGACGTTCTCCCCACCGGGGCCCATACCCAGTATTACCGCGTCGAATCTCTCGGCCATCTCGAAACCTCCGTCTCTCTTGGCGATCTCCCCAGCGTGTACGCCGGACCCCTACAATTCTACGCCGAGCGGTACGAGGGCAAACTCCTTGCCCTTTGCCTCGACCATCACGTCGGCCTCTCTCCCCCTGAGTGCTTCGACGAGCTCCTCCCAGTCCTCCGCGTACACGGAGTAGGCGTGGGCGCCGGGCTGTTTCTCGGGGTCCTGGCTCGAGAGGTGGAGCTTGGGGCGCTGTCCGCGAACGTTCCACGTGGGTAGGGCGAGATCGAGGGCTTCTCCGAGGGTTAAGCCGCCGGGGTTGAGACCGTGGTGGAAGGCGTCGGTGATCGCCGGAACGCCCAAAGAGCTCGCTGTCTCCACGATCTCGGACACGGCCAAGACCCGCTCGTCGTTCTCCAGCGCCAGGTACCGGAGAATGTCCGTTTGGGGGCGCATCGTCTCTATACAGCGGGTTGCAAAGGGACTGAC
>JADDPM010000021.1 GCA_016781885.1 Rubrobacter sp. | reverse complement strand
CGCCTTGCCGTCCGTCGTCGGCGCATCGCCACTCTCCAGAGCCGCCCGCACGTCGCGCTCGACGATGCGTCCCGCCGGTCCCGAGCCCTCTATCCGCGAGAGGTCCAAGTTGTTCTCCCGGGCCAGCCGTCGGACTATCGGGGAGGCGCGGAAGTGACCGTTGGTCCTGCCGCCGTCGGCCTGCGCCCCACCACCAGAGGGCTGAGCCTGCTCGTCTCCGGTCTCTGTAGCAGTCTGGGCCTTGGCCTCCTCGCCTTCGTCGGAGCCTTCGGCCTCTTGCTCGGCCCCAGCTTGGGCACCCCCGCTACCGTCGCGCTCGGGGGCCTCCTCACCCTCGCCCTGGATAAAAGCTATAGGCTCGCCGACGGGGATGGCCTGGCCCTCTTCGGCCATGAGTTGGGCCAGGGTGCCGGAGTCTTCGGCTTCGATCTCCAAGGTGACCTTGTCGGTCTCGATCTCCGCGAGCGGGTCTCCCTCGGAGACCTCGTCGCCCTCCCCCTTGATCCACCTGAGGAGGGTGCCCTCCTCCATCGCGTCGCCCATCTTGGGCATGATCACCTCAGGCACTACGCTTCCACCTCCTGATAAAGCACCTGCCGCGCCGCGCTTGCGACCGCCTCTTCGCTCGGGAACGCCGCGAGCTCCAGGTTCCGCGCGTAGGGCGCAGGAACCTCCGCCCCGCTCACCCTTATTACGGGCGCGTCTAGATAATCGAACGCCTTCTCCTGGATGATCGAAGCGACCTCGCTCGCAACCCCGAATAAACGCCACTGCTCCTGCACCGCGACCGCCCGGTGCGTCTTTTTGACCGACTCGACGAGGGTATCCTCATCGAGCGGCCGTATGGACCGCACGTCTATGACCTCGGCCGAAACGTCGTCCTCTTCTTCGAGCCTGTCGGCGACCCGCAGACAAAGGTTGACCTGCCGGCCGTAGGAGATGAGCGTGACGTCATCACCCTCGCGGGCGATCCGTGCCTTGCCGAACGGCACGGCATTGTCACCCTCGGGCACCTCGCCCTTGGTGCCGTAAAGGGCGCCAGCCTCGAGGAAGATGACCGGGTTCGGGTCCCGGATGGCGGTGAGCATCATCCCCTTCACGTCATGCGGCGTGACCGGGGAGACGACCTTGAGGCCGGGGAAGTGGCCATACATGTTCTCCAGAGAGTGGGTGTGCTGAGCGGAGAGCTGGACGCCGCCGCCGTTGGGACCGCGGATGACGAGAGGCACCTCTACCTGTCCGCCGGAGAAGTAACGGACCTTGGCGGCGTTCTGGATGATCTGGTCTGACGCCAAGAACGAGAAGTTCCAGGTCATCATCTCCACGACGGGCCTCATACCCATCATCGCCATGCCTATAGCCGCGCCGGTGAACCCGCCTTCGGCGATGGGGGTGTCGATGACCCTCTTCGGCCCGAAGCGGTCTATGAGGCCGTCGGTGATGAGGTGGGTGCCGCCGTAGACGCCGATATCCTCGCCCATCAGGACGACCGACTCGTCGCTCTCCATCTCCTGGGTCATGGCCTCGCGCAGGGCCTCGCGGTAAGTCTTCTCGGGCATTAGACTACTCCTCCCCCAGGTACTCGTCCTGGCCCGCGTAGACATCGGAGTAGAGTTCCTCGATAGGCGGCTCCTCGCTCTCGTTGGCGAACCTGACGACCTCGTCGATGGTCTCCTTCATCTCGCCCTTTATCTCCTCTAGACTCTCCTCGTCGAGTACGTCCCTCTCAAGGAGCTTGTGCTCTAGAAGCCCAATCGGGTCACGCTCGCGCCACTTCTTGACTTCGTCTTTTGTCCGGTACTTCTCAAAGAAGTCTGCGGCGCCGTGGGGCACGGTCCGGTAGGTTAGGGCCTCGACGGCGTAGGGCCTGCCCGTCTCCCGGACCCTTTGCGTAGCCCTGTGGGCTACTTCGAGGACGGCTTCGATGTCCATACCGTCGACCTTCTCGTTCTCGATACCGTAGGCGTCGAACTTGGCGGCAAGATCTGTCATCGCCGTCGAGCGGGCCACGCTCGTGCCCATCCCATACTGGTTGTTCTCGATTATGAAGAGGCACGGATTCATCCCGTCCTTGCCCCAGAGCCCGCTCATGTTGGCAGCCTCGTGGAAGGCGCCGTTGTGCATAGAGCCGTCGCCCAGATAGAGTTGGGTTATGTGGTCGGTCTGCTGGTAGCGCATGGCGTAGGCGAAGCCGAGCCCAAGCGGTATGTGCCCCCCGACGATGCCGTAGCCGCCCATGAAGCCCCTCTCGACGTCGAAGAGGTGCATCGAGCCTCCCTTGCCCTTGACTAGGCCGGTCCCCTTGCCGTAAAGCTCGGCCATGACCGCCTTGGGGTCGCTTCCCAAGAGTAGGGCGTGCGGGTGGTCGCGGTAGGCGGTAATAACCTTGTCGCCCTCTTTGAAGGCGTCGAGGAAGCCTGTTGCGACGGCCTCCTGCCCGATGTAGACGTGGAGGTAGCCCCCGATCTTACCCTGCCTGAAACCCCTCTGACAGGCCTCCTCGAATATACGTATAAGAATCATCTTCTTGTAGAGGTCTACGAGGTGCTCGCCATCTGCGGAGGCTACGGCGCCGTTCTCGCTGGGCTCTTCACGAACCTCTACGCTCTCTTCTTCCGTGCGCTGGCTCTCTGCCGCCACTGTCGTCCCCTTCCCTGACTGAGGTACGTTCTGCGTGAAGAATACCACGACCCCGTCCCCCGCTAAATGCGCTGGCAACCCATCCTCAAAACGCCTGCACCCCGTATTTATCCTAAGTGGGGCGGGCCTAAAGCTCGGCGTGGAGCGCCCCCCGGGCGACGCGCAAAGCACGGGCGCGGTGAGAGTCCTCATGCTTCTCCGGGCCGAGCTCGGCATAGGTCCTCGCGTGGCCTCGAGGAATAAAGATAGGGTCCCACCCGAACCCCTCTCCGCCCCGGGCTTCGGAGGCTATGCTCCCCCCCACCTCACCCACGAACGCACGCACGTGGCCGTCCGCCGCAGCTACCGCGACGGCGCAGATAGCCCGGGCCGAGCGATCGTCGTAGGCGGAGAGCATTCGCAGCAGACCTTCGTTGCCGACGCTGTTGAGGAACCACTTCGTCAGCGCCCCCGGCAGCCCGTTCCAGGCCTCGAAGACGAGACCCGAGTCCTCGACGAGTACGGGCTGGTCCGGGTCTCCCAGAGCGTCGCGGGCGGCGCGTGCCTTCTGGGCGGCGACCTCGGCTACGTCGAGGGCCTGCGGCTCGGGGAGGTCGAGGGCGACGGTATGCAGGTCTACCTTCAGGATCTCGGCCGCTTCGCGGGCCTTATCATGGTTGGAGGTTACGAAGAGAGCGTCCATGCCACGGAGTCTACAACCCGTGCGTCCTTTGTGGTAGAGTCGCCCATATGCGTGAGATAAGGCTGACGAGCCTCGAGAAGATCGAGGCGTCCGACGGCGAGGTCCGTATCCTCGCCAACTCCGGCGACCTCGCGCTCGTCTTCCCCCGCGCCCTCTGGCAGCAGGCGCTCGCGGAGACGCCGTCCCCCACGGAACCCTCCGTCGCGGAGCTCCAGGAACTGGAGACTCTAAAGCGGCATCTCAAGGAGCACGGCGGGACCCAGTCCTTCGCTACCGTGTTGGAGGACGTGCCGTGCGGGGAAGGGGAGACGGGGGAGCAGTTGGATCTCGTGTTACGCCCCGCCGGGATGTTTGCGGCGACTACTGGCTACCTCTTCTTGCCGGTGGTATCGTCGGAGCACGTGACCCGGCTCGGGGCGAGCATGGAGGGAGAAACCTTCGTCGAGCAGGCGTATATAATCGGGGCGGTCGCGGAGTCCCAGGCTCTCGCCGCTGGGGACGAGAGTGTAAAAGTGCTCTCGATCCGGGGCAAGAAGTGCAGTTCGAGCCGTTTCGAGCTCGCGCCCGAGCTCTGGCAGGTGCTCTCCGAGAAGCTCGGTTGGAAGAACGTCGAACCCGTAGCGCCGATGGACACGGATCTCAGAAAAGAGGGATAACAGTTGCCGCTCGTAGATCTTGATCGCTTCGACTTCCTGTACGCCAACCGCGTCAAGGGGATGAAGAGCGCGGCGACCCGCGACCTCATGGCTACCCTCTCAAGGCCGGGCATCATCTCGCTCGCCGGCGGCTTCCCCGACACCAGGGCCTTCGGTGAGGAGGCGTTCCGCGAGATCTCCGAGCAGGTAGCAGCCGAGAGCGCCCAGGCCCTCCAGTACGGTCCGACCGCCGGGCTCGAAGGCATCAAAGACATCATCGTGGACGTCATGGCCGCCGAGGGAACGCGCGCCAACCAGGAGGACGTCTTCATCACCACCGGAGCCCAGCAGGGCCTCGACCTCGTCGCGAAGGTCTTTCTGGACGAAGGAGATGCAGTCCTCTGCGAGGGACCGACATACGCAGGCGCGTTGAACGCCTTCGCCGCTTACCGGCCCAGGATCATCCACGTCCCGATGGATCGGGCGGGCATGATGCCGGTCCCCGCCCGCGAGGCGCTGAAGAAGGCCCGCAAGCAGGGCATCCGCGTTAAGTTCATCTACACCGTCCCGAACTTCCAGAACCCGACCGGGGTGACGCTGGCCGCCGAGCGGCGGCGGGAGTTGCTGAAGATAGCGGAGGAGTACGACCTGATCATCCTCGAAGACAACCCCTACGGGATGCTCCGCTTCGAGGGGGAGGCGCTGCCAACCATAGCCTCTCTGGAGCAAGAGAAGTTCGGTAGCACGGACCGGGTGGTGTATTTGGGGACGTTCTCCAAGATCTTCGCGCCGGGGGTGAGGCTCGGGTGGGTGCATGCCCAGCCGGGTATTCTGCACAAGATCAACATAGGCAAGCAGGGAGCGGACCTCTGCTCGTCTAATTTGACGCAGATGCTTATCCACTCGTACTTCAGTCACGCCAACTGGCGGGCTTACGTCAAGCGCCTGACCGCTCTCTACAAGGAGCGGCGCGACGCGATGCTTGACTCTTTAGCGGAGTTCATGCCGAAGGAGGTTCATTGGACCCACCCGGAGGGCGGCCTCTTCGTGTGGGCGACGCTACCGATCTACGTAGACGCGACCTCGATGCTGCCGCTGGCGATCTCGCGCAACATCGCCTACGTGCCGGGCGAGGGCTTCTACTCGGGCGGAGCGGGCAAGAACTGCATGCGCCTGAACTTCTCCTTCGTCGAGCCCGCGAAGATAAGGCGCGGCATCGAGCTTCTCGCCGAGGTCGTCCGCGAGCGGATGGAGCTGAGGAGCGACCTCGAACGCGGCTCACAACTCGGCGCCCAGCACAGCGCCTCGCGCTCGGCCGTCGGCAACCCGGAGCGATAGCCCATGGCGCGCCTGGTAGTACTGCGGGGCGGCCACTCCATGGAGCGAGACATCTCGCTGGTTACGGGTGGCAGGGTGGCACACGCCCTCGAACGCCTCGGACACGAAGTACGCTCACTGGACGTCGAGGAGAGCATGACCGAGAGGCTAATGGAGCTGGACCCCGACGCCGCCTTCGTCTGCCTGCATGGGCTCGGTGGCGAGGACGGGACCGTACAGGCGCTCCTCGAAACATTGGGAATACCCTACACCGGGAGCGGACCGCTCTCCTCCATCCGCTCGATGGACAAGGACTACGCGAAGCGGGCGATGCTCGCCGACAGCGTCCCTACCCCGCCCTTCCGCACCTTCCTGCGCCGGGCTATGCACGAGATGGGCGCGGCTGCGGCCCTCAGACCCGCCGCCGATTCTTTGGGCTACCCGCTCATCGTCAAGCCCGCTCGCCAGGGCTCCGGGTTCGGGCTCACGAAGGTCGAGGAGCCCGAGGGGCTGCTAGAGGCAGTCTACGAGGCTTTCGGCTATGACGGAAAGATCCTGCTGGAGAAGTACGTAACCGGCGCAGAGATCACCGCCCCCATCCTCGAGCCCGCCGGCGAGGGTCCGCGCGTTCTCAACCTCGTCGAGGTACGCCCCCGTGGCGGCTCCTACGACTTCGAGGCCAAGTACACCCCCGGCGCCACCGACTTCGCCATCCCGGCCGAGGTCCCCACAGACGCCGCCGCCCGCGCCGAGGAGACCGCTCTGGCAGCCTACCGCACCCTGGGTTGCTCCGGCTTCGGACGGGTGGATATGATCCTCGACGGCGATGTTCCCTGGGTCCTCGACGCAAACACCATCCCCGGCTTCACCGAGACCTCTACGCTGCCGCTAGCAGCCGAATCCGCCGGTATGAGATTCGAGGAGCTCGTCGAGACTATCCTCGACGCTGCTTTACAGACGGAAGCCCCGGCGAAGCTGTAGGCTTGTAGCGGTCGGCGCACCGGCCGTAACGTCCACCGCGCCATAGGGATCAGGGCAGGTTTGGCTTACCTCTCGCGTCGGCCCGCATGTTTAGGCGGTCGAGCACGGTGCCGTCAGGCTTTACCGCTTCGAGGGTGAGAGACTCGCCGGTTACGCGGACGAAGGTAGCATGGTGGGCGGAGGCAGAGGCGGCCGTCCAACTTCTCTTGCGAGCCTTGTAGAGGCGCTTGCCGCCGCCACCGGTGACTATGTAGGTGACGCCCTGTAGGGACAAGGTGCGTTCATAGGCGTGGTCGTGGCCGCTGAAGACGAGGTGGACGCCGTGGCGGGAGAATACGGGCGCGAGGTCGGCCCGTATCTTCTCGTCGCCGCCATGCCTGGAGGAGCTGTAGAGTGGTCTGTGCAGGAAGGCGAACCGCCAGGGCTTGCGCGTGGCGGAGAGGTCCTCCTCCAGCCAGAGCCTCTGCTCCCCGGGGTCGCCCCCGGCGTCCTCGTGGTACAGCTCGCTATCCAGTGCTACGAAGTGAGCGCCGCCCCAGTCGAAGGAGTAGTAGCGGGCGGTCCTCCGAGGGTTGTTGCGCGGCGGGTGGAAGTTCTTCAGGTAGGTGGCGCCGTCGTCCTGTTGCACGTCGTGGTTTCCGAGAACCGGGAAGAGGGGCACCTCCCCTATGAGAGCGCGGTAAGGGGCGAAGAAGCGTTTGTCATAGTGCTTGTCCTCGCCGCTCGGGTAGACGACGTCGCCGGTGTGAAGGATCAGATCTGGCTTCACGCGCTCCAGCAGCCCGGCCACCGCCATCTGGTGCTTACCCCCGTTTCCGCTGTCCCCGATCACGGCGAACGCGAAAGCGGCATCGCTCTCGGGGGCGGTGCGGAAGCGACCCGTCGCCCCGCTGTCCACCCTGTAATGGTAAGCCGAACCGGGGGCGAGCCCGCGCAGCGTCACCGCGTGACGCCTGCTTACCAGCTCCTCCGTCGCCGCCCTCCCGAGGTTCGGCCCCTCCCCGTACTCCACGACGCCCCTTCCCGCCTCATCGCTCACCCACACAATCGTCGCCGAGTCGGTGGAGACGTTCTGTATATACGGAGCTCGCGGCGGCGGTACCGTCCTGTCGACGAGGAACATTCGAGTAGCCGCAAACCCCGCCCGTATGCCCGGCGCGATGCCCCGCAATACCGCGACGAGCCGACCAGGCAGACGCCCCGAAACCGACCGCAAAACGGGAAGCTTAACCGGCGACCCCGACATCCGCGCCGAGGAACCCATCGAGCGCAGCCAGGGCCGTCTCCGACTGGCGCGCGCGGCGCTCGGGCTTGGGAACCCTGCGCCCGTTCTCTTTCTTGGGTACGGCGGGGACGAGGCCCCAATTTGAGTTTATGGGCTGGAGGGTGCCCTCCTTGGTAGTGATGTAGTGAGCCAAGGCGCCCATCATAGTGCCGCGGGGCATCGTGATGGGCGCCTCGCCCTTCGCGAGCCTCGCGGCGTTCGTCCCGGCGATGTGGCCCATCGCGGTACTCTCGGTGTAGCCCTCCACACCGGTTAGCTGGCCGGCGAACAACAGAGGCTCGTCACCGGTCCTTATCTGCATGGTGGCTTCGAGCATGCGGTTGGAAGGGAGGTAAGTGTTGCGATGCATGACCCCCATGCGGGCGAAGTCCGTGTTCTCGAGGCCGGGGATGGTCTTGAAGACGCGCTTCTGCTCGCCCCACTTCAGGCGCGTCTGGAACCCGACCATGTTGAAAAGCAAGCCCTCGGCATCGTCCTGCCTTAGCTGCACGACGGCGTAGGGCTCCTCACCAGTCCTCGGTTCCGGTAGCCCAACCGGCTTCATCGGGCCGAATCGCAGGGTCTCGGCGCCGCGGCGGGCTATGGTCTCCACGGGGAGGCAGCCCTCGAAGTACATGTCCTCCTCGAAGTTCTTTATGGGAGAGAGCTCCGCGGTCGCTAAAGCCTCGACGAAAGCGTAATACTGTTCTTTGTTCATCGGACAGTTCAGGTAGGCCGCCTCTCCCTTACCGTAGCGGGAGGCGAGGTAAATGATCTCCTCGTCAAGCGACTCGCGGTGGAGGATCGGGGAGGCCGCGTCGTAGAAGTACAGCGTCTCGCCGGAGAGCTTCTCTATCTTCTCTACCAGAGCGTCGGAGGTCAGGGGCCCGGTAGCGATGACGGTCGGTCCCTCCGGCAGCTCCGTCGCCTCTCTACGGATTACCTCTATGTTCGGGTGGGCGTAAACGGTCTCGGTGACAGCCCGGGGGAAGTCCTCGCGGGCGACCCCCAGGGCTCCGCCCGCAGGAACCCTGTTGGCTTCAGCGCAGCGCAGGATCACGGACCCCAGACGCCTCAACTCCTCCTTGAGAAGTCCCGAGGCCGTCTCCAGCGACGTGTTCCCGAGCGAGTTCGAGCAGACCAACTCGGCGAAAGAGTCGGTGCGGTGAGCCGGAGTCTCCTTCACCGGCCGCATCTCCCACAGCTCGACAAGGCAGCCCGCCTCCGCCGCCTGCCAGGCCGCCTCGCTCCCAGCGAGGCCGCCGCCTATAACCGTAACGTCAGCCATTTCACCATCCAAAAAGTTATACGAGTCTCAGTTTTACAGATTTATTCTACGCCAGGCGAGCCGGTTGTCAGTAACGAGGCGGTAGCGACCGGAGATCGAGAGAGGCAAAGTACTCTACCTCTCTTATATTAATGACGCCCGTACTACGAAGCCACCTTCGGTTAGGGAGCCGATATAAGCGGGAGAGACCACGATGGGGGTTGCGAGGACGCCGCCGGGAAATGGAGAAGTGTGTACGTTAGGCACTTCGCGCCGTGGCGGCGGCGACTTCACCGCAGCGGTCTTCATCAAGAATTGGCCACGCGGTAGTCTTCATCATTATCGCCTTCGTGGTGCTCCAGATCCTCGGCGCCGTGCAGGGCGTCTTCCAGCCGGTACGCTAAGAGCAGCACCTCTCAGATAGCGCCAGCGGAGGCATCCCCGAGATGCAGTCCGGTGAGGCTGCCTCTTATCGCATTCCCTCGTGGGTCTTACGCATGCACCTGTTCTCTATGTAGGCGAGTCCCCCTTCTTCGGCGATCCGGCGCGCCTCCGAACTCTCGATGCCTTCCTGGAGCCACAGCGTTTTGGCCCCGGCCCGGACTGCATCCTCGGCTATATCGGGGGTCTTCTCGGGCGGGAGAAACACGTCCACCACGTCCACCTGTTCGGGGATCTCATCCACGGTATCGTAGGCGCGCTCCCCGAGCACTTCATCCTCCTTCGGGTTTACCGGGATGATGCGGTAACCCTGCTCCATGAGGTAAGCGCCAACCTCATTGCTGGCCTTCTCCGGGTCGTTAGAGAGCCCGACGACCGCGACGGTTCTGGCCTCCTTGACGATGGTTTCGGGATCGGGGTTCGCCATAGGTTCTCCTTCCGGGAGGCTTCTCCCAGCGTCTACTTCGGCCTGCTTGTTTACCCAAAACTGGAGAACTCCGAACACTTGCCGATCGTCAGAGAGCTTACGCCACCAGGATTGCTTGGGTCTTTGAGACGGCTCCTAACTTAACACTATAGGATGAGTTCACCTGGAGGCCTCCGTCGCCAGAGTTGTCCCCGTTTCGGTAGCGGCCTACTACACCATGGGTGTTCGACGGTGGAAGATGACTTGCTTGAGCACCACGACGAGCACGCCCCCCACGACGATCAGCAGGACATCCAGGCCGAGTCGCTCTATCCCTTCGTACACCAACGCCGCTTCACCGGCCGCAAGCGCCATCCCTATCATGGCGGCGGCCTCTATTATCACCAGCGCTACCAGCGCCCCGGGGATCAGGTAGCGTCGGTACGAGAGCATCATTACCAGCCCCGCCACGGCCCCGCAAGCCGACAATAGTACGTCGCGCAGGGTGGGGTCGGCCAGCTCCTCTACCTGGGAGTTACCGACGAACTCTTCGACCGTCGCCACGCCCGCCCAGCGCAGCACTAGGAAGACCAGCGCCGCAGAGAGTATCAACGTCAGGTAGCCAGCGGCAGCCGACCTCAGGCCACTCCTGACCACGTCCCAGCGCCTCAAAACCAGGCCCATCGGGATCTTGGCCAGCGGATCGAACCCGGGCGCGATGATCGCCGCCGCCACTACCGAGATCGCTTGAGAAGTCGACTCCACTATCAGGCCGGTGGCGGCGACCGCGCCGCCGAGGGCCATCAAGGCCAGGTAGTTAACCGTTATCTGGCTCTGTTGGCGCAGGCCCGTCTCCGCCTCCTCCCAGAGCGCCTCGTCGACGTCGTTGGCGACCTTCCGCTCGTGCTCGGGATCTACTATGCTCGATAGCTCGGAGGTCGAGACCGAGACCTGCCCCCGCTTGCGTGCCGCATCGGCGAGCCTCATCACCTGGTCGGCTCCGCGGTTCAGCGTGTGTACCGTCACCACGTCGCCCGGCGGTTTGACCGACGCCCCACGCACGACTGACAGGTTGATCACGTGCTCAAGCTCCTCAAGCTCGCGGAGCAGCGGATCCGTGTAGGCCGGGGGCGGTGTGATCTCGATCGCTCTATGCACGTTCCTCCCATCGTAGGTCCTTACAGTAGCTATAACTTCTCCGATCACCGAACACCTCCGGCTCGCTAAAGCCCGGCTCTACTCGTGCGGACGGCTGTTGTACCCCGAACAACCGTCTCCAGAATCCCCGGCGTTACCCCCGACCTCTAACCCGCAAACGCGGGCTCCACGTACCTTCAACTTTTTTGACTTACCGGTCCATCCGGCTTGCTCTCTTAATCCGCCTCTGCCCCTTAGGCGAGGTTGAGGGTATTCTGCGCCATCTTTATGGAAGCAGCGTCCACCATCTGACCCTCTACACTTATAGAACCGCTTCCGGCAGCGTTTGCTTCCTCGTAAGCGGAGACTACTTTTTTAGCCCACTCTAGCTCCCTGTCGGTCGGCGAGAAGACCTCGTTGACGGTCTCCACCTGGCCAGGATGGATGCACCACTTGCCGTCGAAGCCCAATGAACGGGCGACGAGGCTGCTCTTGCGCAAGCCTTCTTCGTCCCGGTAGTCGGCGACGGGGCCGTCTATAGCCCGCAGGTCTGCGGCGCGGGCGGCGACGACGATGCGGTGCATCGCGTAGTGGAAGCGATGGCCTGGGTAGACCTCGTCCCACTCGTCCATCGTGCCGATGCTCGTCTGCGGCATCCTGACGCTCGCGGCGTAGTCTCCGGGGCCGAAGACGAGAGCTTCGAGGCGGTCGGTAGCATGGGCTATCGCGTCGATACTGGTGAGACCTCTGGCCGTCTCTATTTGGGCTTCGAGCTTTACCTTGCCGGGCTCTAACCCGGCGCTCGCTTCTACGCTCTTGAGGAGGGTGTCTAGCGTTACGAGGTCTTCGGGGCGTTCCACTTTAGGGACCAGGATCAGGTCGAGCCCCTCCCCCGCCTCCTCGACGATCTCGATGACGTCCCTGTACCAGTAAGGCGTGTCGAGGGAGTTCATGCGGTAGAAGGTCGGCCCGCCCCAGTCGAGCTCGTTTATCGCCCGAATTACGTTCTCCCGGGCGGCCCCTTTCTCGTTGGGGGCGACGGCGTCTTCGAGGTCGAGGAAGAAGAGGTCCGCCCCGGAAAGCGGACCCCTCTCGATCATCTTCCACTTCGAGCCGGGAACGGCCAACACGGAGCGAGAGATCCTCACCCCTGCAAGCCCCTACCGCTTAGCAGGGTCTCCACCGGCTCGCCCCGGATGGAGGCGTCGAGGACTTCAGTAGGATGGGCCATCGGTATCTCGCGGCCCATCTTCTTGAGGCTCGCCTGTATCTGGAGCATGCAGCCGGGGTTGGAGGTAACGATCATCTGCGCGCCCGTCTTGAGGACGTTCTTCGCCTTGCGCTCGCCCAGCTCCGCGGCGGGCTCGGGCTCGACCATGTTGTAGATGCCGGCCGACCCGCAGCAGACCTCGGCCTCGGTGATCTCCTTGATCTCCATCCCCGGTATCTGCTTGAGCGCCTTCCTGGGCTGCTGTCGAACGCCTTGCTGATGCGCTAAGTGGCAAGCATCGTGGTAAGCCGCCGCTACCGGCAACGGGTGCCGCTCGGCGACCGTGCCCATCTCCTGTAGGAACTCCGAGACGTCCTTGACCTTTGCAGAGAACCTCTTCGCCCTCTCGGCGTATTCGGGGTCGTCACGAAGGAGGTAAGCATACTCCTTCATCGTCGAGCCGCACCCGGCGGCGTTGACGACGACGTTGTCGAGGTTCTCCCTCTCGAAGGTGTCTATAGTCTTGCGCGCGAAGTTCAGCGACTCCTCCTCACGCCCGGCGTGGGTCGAGAGCGCTCCGCAGCAGCCCTGGTTCTTCGGCGCGACTACTTCGCAGCCCTCGGCGGCGAGGACCCGGACGGTAGCGGAGTTGACCTGGGAGAAGAAGACCTGCTGGACGCAGCCCGTGAGGACGCCGACGCGCCTGCGCCTCTCGCCGGTGGGCGAGGTGTGCTCCGGGATCTTCTCTTCCTTCCCGAGCTTCGGCATGAGCGCCTCCATCGCCCTCATCCGGGCGGGGAGACGGCTCATGACGCCGGCCTTCCTTAGCTTCTTGTCTATACCAAAGCGCTGGTAGAGGCGTAAAGGTCCGGCCGCGAGGCGCAGACGGCTCCGGTAGGGGAAGAGCTGGAAGATCATCTCGCGGAAAGCCTTGTCGTCGGCCCTGCGGTCGTAGCGCCGCTCGACCTGAGCCCTTGTAGCCTCGATGAGCTTGTCGTACTGCACGCCTGACGGACAGGCGGTCACGCAGGCCATGCACCCGAGACACAGGTCCCAGTGGCGGACC
The DNA here is from genome assembly GCA_016781885.1 of Rubrobacter sp. Lineage (GTDB taxonomy): Bacteria > Actinomycetota > Rubrobacteria > Rubrobacterales > Rubrobacteraceae > Rubrobacter_F. The sequence goes on along the minus strand of JADDPM010000021.1, from coordinate 7,303 downwards.
ATCGTGTCGTTCATCGGCTCCTCGGTGAGGCCCTTATTCATCAGGTAGATGCGCCCGCGCGGGGAGTCCATCTCCTCGCCGAATAGGACGTAGGTCGGGCAGGTCGGCAGGCAGAAACCGCAGTGGACACAGTCGTCGATGAGGTCCTTCTCCGGCGGGTGATGGCTGTCGAAGGCCGGGAAGGTGTAGCTCCCGCTCTCGGGCCGGTCCTTTCCCATCGTGTGCTGGAGCGATTCCGTCGTCGCCGCCAGCGTGCTCTGACCGACGTCCTGCGGGTTCCCGGCGCCGATGGCCCCGGCCGCCGCCTGCTCGCGGGTGGTACCCGACTGGTCGTCACGCCTCTCGGCGGCGTCGGTCGCGTCGTAGCGGTTGCCCGACTGCCGGGGGTCCGGCCTGTCCTGCTCTGTCACTAGATGCCTCCTAGAAAGCGACCGGGGTTCAAGACTCCCCGGGGATCGAACTTCTCCTTTACGCGCCGCGTGAGGCCGAGGTAATCTCCCGCCGGCCCCCACGCATCCAACCTCTTCTTTACCGGGACGGGAGCCTGGCGCACGACGACGCTTCCGCCCCTGCGGACCCAGATCTCGCGCAGCTCCTCGACGACCTGTGCCCGCGCCTCCTCTTCCCCACCGGAGAGGGCGACGTAAGTGACGCCGGCCCCGGCGTGGCCAGTGATACGCGGAGTGACGCCCTTGCGCTCCGCCGCCCCCAGAGCCGAGTCAAGGACGCCTGTCAGCTCCGCGGGGGGGTGCGCTATCTTTATGGCTACTTCATCGTTGCCGGCACCGGGCGGAGTTAGCGGTCCGAGGTGATCCGCCTCCTCGTCCGAGAGCGTGCGGACCTCGCCGAAGCCTCTCAACAGGTAAGACGTCGTATCGGCCTGCGCGTCCACGCCCTTCGAGATACCCTCGATCAGGACGGTCAGAAGCCTCGCATCCTCGCTCCAGTGCAGCTCAAGCGCGCTCGCGAAAACCTGCGAATGCATGAGCGCCTGAGCCGCCTGCCCTGCCGCTAGAGTGTCGTTCAACTCGACCGCGACCGTCCGAGCCGCCTCGGGCCTCGGATGCAACCGGAAGTTGCACGACGCCATGACGCCCAGGGTCCCGAGCGAGCCTGTGAAGAGCTTACCGAGGTCGTAGCCGGCGACGTTCTTTACGACCTTGCCGCCGGCCTTCGCTATAGTCCCGTCCGGGAGGACGACGGTGATCCCGATGATCAGGTCCCGTACGGTCCCGTAACGATATCTGCGCGGCCCGGAGGAGTTCGCAGCGACCACCCCCCCGACCGTAGCCCCCGCATCCTTCTCGGGCGGGTCTATGGCCAGCATCTGGTCGGATCTGCCGAGCCGTTCTTGCAAGGTTTCGAGGTTCAGACCGGCCTGGACTCTGACCACCTGGTCACCGGGGACGTGCTCGATGACCTCATTCATGCGGGCGGTGCTAAGGATCAGGTCCAGCTCCCGCGGCGGGTTGCCCCACCCCATCTTCGTCCCACCGCCACGGGGCGCGACCCTGAGCCCCTCGTCGTTTGCGAGCCTCATCAGCCTGCTCGTCTCCTCGATGGAGCCAGGCTCGGCGACGAAAGAGGGAGCGACGCCGTCCACGGCGTCTTCGGGAGCAGCCTCGCGGGCGTGCTCCTCGCCTACTATCTCTTGCAGGTCCTCCAGGGAGACGTTCTTCGTCCGCGTTTCCATCGTCTTCGACGCCTCCTAGAAGTTCTCAGCCAAGCCGGCCTTCTGGACCGGGTGCATGCGGAAGGGGCCGGGGCGCTCGCCGCAGAGGCGGGGGGTCGGGAAGATCTTGCCGGGGTTGCACAGGTTGTGCGGATCGAACGCGCAGCGCAAGAGTTGCATGGTCGCCATGTCGTCTTCGGTGAACATCTTCGGCATGTACTTCTTCTTATCCTCGCCGATACCGTGCTCGCCGGTGAGCGAACCGCCGTGCTCCAGACAGGTAAAGACGATGTCCCCGGCTAAAGCCTCGGCCTTCTCGGCCTCGCCGGGGTTGTCGTTGTTATAGAGGACGAGCGGATGGAGGTTGCCGTCGCCGGCGTGGAAGACGTTGGCGACGCGCATCCCGTACTCCTCGCCGAGCTGGTTGATCCTCTTCAAGACCGCCCCGAGCTCCGTACGCGGGACTACCGAATCCTGTACGTAGTAGTCGTTGCTGATACGCCCCATCGCCGCGAACGCCGCCTTGCGGCCCTTCCAGAACAGCGCCCGCTCGGCGTCGTCCTCGGCGATCCTTATCTCCGAGGCGTTGGCCTCCTCGCAGGCTTTTATGGTCCTCTGGAACTGGTCCTCGACCTCCGCCTCCGGCCCATCGAGCTCGACGATCAGGATAGCTTCGGCCTCCGGGAAGCCCGGATGGACCGCCGTCTCGACCGCCTCGATGCAGAGGGCATCCATCATCTCGATGGCCGCCGGCACGATCCCGCCGCCGATGATCGCTGAGACCGCGTCCCCCGCCGCCTCGGTGTCGGAGAAGGCCGCGAGCAGGGTCCCGACCGCCTCCGGCTTGCGGAGGAGCCTGAGCGTGATCTTAGTCGCTATCCCGAGCGTCCCCTCGGACCCGACGAGCGCGCCGAGCAACTCGTAGCCCGGGGCGTCCGGGGCCTTGCCTCCGCCGATATGTACGAGAGACCCATCGGCGAGGACGACCTCCGCACCCATGACGTGATTCGTAGTGAAACCGTACTTCAAGCAGTGGACGCCGCCGGAGTTCTCGGCCAGGTTTCCGCCGATGGAGGAGACCACCTGGCTCGCGGGGTCGGGGGCGTAATAGTAGCCCTCTCCGGCGACCTCCTGGCTAACCCAGATGTTTATTACGCCGGGCTCGACGACGATGCGCTGGTTGGGGATGTCCACTTCGAGGATCTTGCGCATCCTGGAGAGGACGATCAACACACCCGACTCGACCGGCAGGGCGCCGCCCGAGAGCCCGGTCCCGGAGCCGCGCGCGACGAACGGTATCCCCTCCTCGTAGCAGATGCGGACTATCTGCTGGACGTGTTCGGCGGTCTCGGGCAGGACGACGAGGTCCGGGATGACGCGGTAGTTCATCAGGCCGTCACACTCGTAGGAACGGAGCTGCTCGCGCTCGTGAACCACGCCCTCCGTACCGAGTCTGGACTCCATCGCCTTTATAAGTTGCCCGCGCTCCATAAGCTCCTCCTTGGGGAGGGACCCGATCCTCCTGGTCTATACCGTGCTGCGCCCCTTCCTCTACGAGGATGAGAGGATAGTTGGTCCCTACTGTCCCTTCGCCTTCGACTATTTCAGTACTTGATCCATGCTGACCATAACCGGCAGCGACACCTTGTTATCCCCGCCCACCGCCAAAGCCATCCCCGGATCTTTGCAGCGCAATTCTACCCTAAAGCCCAGGGAGGGATCACGTTTCGAGCGGCCCTTTAGCTCGAGTCCTGGGCGTCAGCGACCACGCGGCCCTCTCGACTATGATCTACACAGGTCTGCGCATAGAGAAGGCCATGGTCTAACTGGCACGACCTCTACTTCGTCCGGAGCGTCGAGGAGGTCAGGGTCGCCCGCGGCAAAGGTAACAAGGAGAGGGATTCGTGCCCATGGCACTGAGGTTCAGACGCTACCTGAGACGCCCCTTGAGGACGAGGGATGTGCTCGCCGGGCATGCGGAGAGGTCTCTGTCCCTCTTCCTCACGAGAAGAGTTCGTGCGTCACCGAGGGCACCAAGAGCAGGCGCCTCTACAGGTAGGTCAGGCAAACTCGCTCAAAGAAGGCCGACCTCAAGCCCCACGACCTCCTGAGGTGTACGTTTGATACCTGGCACTTGCAAGAAAACCGGGCTAGTTCGTAAAGCTCGCCGAGTTCATAGGACGCTCGAACCTACTACTTCGTGGACGGTAACACGGGCCCGAGCATCGCGTCGCCTAAGTCTGCATTTTCTGGCGGAACGCTTAAGAGCTCGGCAAAAGGGGCGGCGAGGGCGTCTGACGCCCTTTAGGATAAGCCTCCGGCTTCAGGTCTCGCCCGCAGGTTCGTGGATCATGACGAGATTCCGGCCAGACTCTTTAGCGCGGTAGAGCGCCTTGTCGGCATCATTTAGCAGCACTTCGATATCCTTGTCCCCTTCCGGCAAAAGCGCGGCGACGCCCGCGCTGATCGTAAGCGATCCCGGCGGGGTCTTCGCCTCGTGCGGAATTGTGAGGTCCTCAACCGCCCGGCGCACACGGTCCGCGACGACGGTCGCCGACTCAAGGGACTGTTCCGGTAGAATAATCAAGAATTCTTCTCCACCGTAACGATAGGCCGTATCTCCGCTACGGAGATGCTCGGCTACCACGTTCGCAACCTTTATCAGCACCTCGTCTCCCGCTTGATGGCCGTAGTGATCGTTGTACGGCTTGAAGAAATCGATGTCGCACAGCACGGCGGAGTAACGGTGCCCATACCGCTCTATACGCCCGCGCATCATCTCCAGATCCTCACGCAGCTGAAGGCGGTTGCCCAACTGCGTCAACGGGTCCTTGCGCGCCTGCTCGAACAGCAACTCATTGAGTCTTTCCAACCCCTGAGTCTTCTCGGTCAGTTGTCGTTGCAACGAGGTAACCCTGAACGCCGAGATCAGCCTAACCTGCAGCTCTTCGGCGTCGATTGGCTTCGTCAGGTAGTCATCGGCACCGGCTTCTATGCCTTCGAGCAGGTGCTCTTTCTCTCCGCGCGCCGTCAGAAGGATGAAGTACGTGTAGGCGGCTCGCCTCTCCTCTCGAACTCTCCGGCAAAGTTCGATCCCGTCTATATTGGGCATCATCCAATTGCTAAGTATGACGTCCACCTCGGCATCCTGAAAGATCTCCCAGGCTTCTTCACCGTCCTCCGCCACCAAGCAGTCGTGTCCGCACTTCTCGACGATCATCTGGTGGATCAGACGGGAGGCCGAATCGTCTTCAGCGATCAGAACTCTCACGTTTAATCCTTTGTAGTTCGGCTTCCAACACCGCAGTGAACCGCTCGAACTCCACTTCGAGTCGGGTCAGCAGATCCGACGTCTCTCTCAGGTCTTGCGAGCGTCCGAGCTTTTCGAGACCCGCACAGATCTCTTCCATGCCCTGAGCACCGAGGTTGGCGCAGCTCCCGTGTAGGGCGTGCGCCGCCTCTTCCAACATCTGCGAGTCGCCCCGCTCCATGGCTTCCCGTATAGCCGCCAGCCGAGGCGGGGCCTCCTCAAGGAACATATCAGTCAGCCTGTCCAATATATCCGGCTCTCCCTCCTTCTGAAGCTTCGAGAGGCCGGCCAGCACGGAGTAATCGACGGGGGCGTCCAGAGTCGGGGGGCTTTCCGACCGCGAGGTGGGGGGCTCCGAGGCGGGCCGACGGACCCAGCGTTGGAGCACCGAGTCGAGCTTCTCGGGTTTTACCGGTTTCGAGATATGCTCGTCCATGCCCGCCTCTAGCGCCCTCTCGCGCTCGCTCTGCAGGGCGTGAGCTGTCATGGCGATGATGGGCGTATGGTGTACAGAGCCCTCGCGGCGACGGATCTCAGCGGTAGCTTCGTAGCCGTCCATCTCGGGCATCTGGCAGTCCATCAACACCGCCGCGTAGGGCGCATGCGAAAGAGCTTCGACGGCTTCTAGTCCGTTACCAACCACGTCCACCCGGTAGCCAAGGTTCTCCAGCATTTCCACAGCGACGAGCTGATTCACGTTGTTGTCTTCAGCGACGAGAAGGTGAGCGCGCGTCTCGTCCCCGTCCTCTTCGGCGGTACGGCCAGAGGCCGATGGTGCATCACCGGGCGCGGGCGAGGGGAACGTTTCGGCGGGCGCGTCCAGGAGCGTCGCCAGACAATTGTAGAGCTCGGAACGGCGCACGGGCTTGACTAGGTAGGCCGCAACGCCTGATCGGTGCCCCTCCTCGGTGTCACCGCGCCGGTCCAACGGGGTCTGCAGCACCAGCCGGGTGTTAGAGATGGCCGGTATGCCTTTGATGGCGTAGATTAATTCCATCCCGCCCATGCCCGTCAAGTCCGCATCGAGGATCGCAGCATCGTAGGGCTCGCCGCGGGCGGCGGCGGCGCGTAGCAGCCTCAGCGCGCGCGGGCCATCTTCGGCGCTCTCCACTTCTATCTCCCAGGAATCGATCTGCTGGTGCAGGCTCTCGCGGTTGGTGTCGTTGCTGTCAGCGACGAGGACGCGTAAATCCTGAAGCTCGGTGCGGGGTCTCGGTTTGGACTCTGCCGCCGGTCGCTCCTCCAACCTTACGGTGAACCAGAAGGTGCTTCCCACGCCAGGCTCGCTCGTAACGCCCATCTCGCCGCCCATCAACTCGACGAGTTGCCGGGAGATGGCGAGTCCCAGTCCAGTACCGCCGTACTTGCGGGTCGTCGAGGCGTCAGCCTGGGAGAAGGCCTCGAAGAGGCGCGATTGCTGCTCTTCGCTCATACCAACGCCGGTGTCGGTAACCTCGAACCTTACTGTAGCCGCGCCACCCGAAGCCTCCACCAGTTGGGCGCGTACACTGATCTCCCCCTCTTCGGTGAACTTGACCGCGTTGCCGATAAGGTTGGTCAGGATCTGCCTGATACGGAAGGGATCACCCCGCAGCGCGGTCGGCACCTCGTCCTCGATCAGGCTCGCCAGCTCCAGCCCCTTGTCCTGGGCACGCCTAGCGAGGAGCCGGGTCACTTCCTCGACAGCTACGCGCAAGTCGAAGTCGATGGCCTCCAGGCGGACGCTGCGCGCCTCAAGCTTCGAAAAGTGGAGGATGTCGTCGATGATCTTCATCAAGGTCTCCCCCGAACCACGCAGGGTTTCGACGTAATTGCGCTGATCGGAATCTAACTGTGTGCTGAGCAAGATCTCGGTCATGCCGATGACACCGTTCATGGGGGTCCTTATCTCATGGCTCATATTGGCCAGGAACTCGCTCTTGGCTTGATCGGCTGCCTCGGCCGCTTCTTTGGCCTGCTGCAGTTCCCGCTCCGCACGCTTGCGCTCTGTGATGTCACGAACGATGCAGCATGACACCTTTCCGCCGTTGTAGGGGATAATGGTTGCGCTGGTCTCGGCCTGCAACACCGATCCGTCCTTGCGACGGTACGGCCGATCGCCGAGAAAATGAGTGCCTTTCTCCAACATCAGCCGGGTGTTCCGATCAATGCTCTCTCTATCCGCGTCGAGGAGATCGTAGAGGGCCATTCCCGAGAGTTCTTCGGCAGTGTATCCGAGCATGCCCTGGAACGCGGGGTTGGTCTCCACAACGCAGCTGGTGTCGGGATCTCCCAGGAAGATGCCGTCTGTCGTTCGCTCGATCACCGCCCTGTAGCGCTCT
>JADDPM010000101.1 GCA_016781885.1 Rubrobacter sp. | reverse complement strand
GCGCTGGCACAACGCCGCCAACCCGCACCTGTCCACCTGTCTAGAACGTCTGAACGTCGAGGTGTATGGGATACAAGTCCTAACTCACGGCAAGACGAGGTTCTCCACCTCTTCATTCTCCTCGAAAAGTAGCTTGATGAAGCATAAAAGTCTTACCACTTGAGGCGCGAAGCATAACGTCGTATAGTGTGACGCATTCTATGTTCTCACCATGCGTTAGGCGTGGTGTTCCGAGAAAAGGAGATAGATGGAGCGAAGATCAGAAGGTTCGACTATCGACCGGAGTGTTTTCGGCATTGCCGTAGGCATCTCGGTATTGTTCGTTTTGTGGGGCGTGTTCTTTACGGACAACCTCGCCAGCGTGGCCTCGACGACGTTGAGCTACCTGATCTCCACCTACGGGTGGGTGTTCGTGCTGGCGACCTTTGGTTTTCTGCTCTTCGTGGTCTACCTGGCCCTGAGTCGCTACGGCAAGATCCGTCTCGGCAAAGACGATGACCGGCCGGAGTTCCGTACGGCGTCCTGGATCGCGATGATGTTCAGCGCCGGGATGGGGATAGGGCTGATGTTCTTCGGCGTCGCCGAGCCCATCTTGCACTTCGCCGCTCCTCCTCACGGCGCAGCGACGGCCGGTTCTGAGGAGGCCGCCCGGGTAGCGATGCAGTACTCCTACTTCCACTGGGCCTTGCACCCGTGGGCTATCTACGCCGTGGTCGGCCTGGCTCTAGCCTACTCGACCTTCCGTAAGGGGCGCAGGAACCTTATAAGCTCGGCCTTCTATCCCATTTTGGGCGACAGGGTCGATGGTCCTATCGGGAAGGCCATAAACATACTAGCTATCTTCGCCACGCTGTTCGGCACGGCCACCTCGCTGGGGCTGGGAGCGTTGCAGATCAACGGGGGGCTCAGTTACCTGTGGGGCGTCCCGAACTCGGTTACGGTGGCGATCGTGATCATCCTCACTATAACGGCGCTCTTCACCATCTCGGCGGTTACCGGGGTGCACCGCGGGATCAAGTACCTCAGCGAGATCAACATGGTTCTGGCCGCCATCTTGCTTCTCTTCTTGCTGGTCGTGGGGCCGACGGTTTTCATCTTCAACATCTTTACCGAATCGCTCGGCGCTTATGTGGGCAACCTGATCCCGATGAGCTTCAGGACCGCCGCCTCCGGCGACGAGGAGTGGCTGGCCGCCTATACCCTGTTCTACTGGGCGTGGTGGATCTCCTGGACCCCGTTCGTCGGGATGTTCATCGCCCGCATCTCCAAGGGCCGCACGATCCGGGAGTTCGTCTTTGGTGTGCTGCTGGTCCCGAGCGTGGTCAGCTTCGTCTGGTTCGCCGTCTTTGGGGGTACGGCTATCAACCTGGATCTCACCGGGGCGACCGGCCTCGCCGCGACCGCGGCTGAGAGCCCGGCTAACTCTCTCTTCGAGACTCTGAATCAGTTCCCGCTTGCGGCTGTGATGTCTCTGTTGGCGATCATTCTCGTCGGGCTCTTCTTCGTTAGCGGGGCGGACGCTGGGGCAGTGGTAATGGGCATCCTCTCCTCGAACGGCGCCTTGAGGCCCAGGACGTGGACCCTCGTAATCTGGGGCGTTCTTACCGGCCTCGCCGCAGTTGTCCTCCTGTTAACCGGCGGTAACAACGCGTTGCAATCATTGCAGCAGGCATCCATCATAGCCGCAGCACCCTTCTTGCTGGTGATGATCGCTATGTGCTACGCGCTCTTCAAGGAGCTACGCGCTGAGCGGCTACCGCAGACGCGAGCGGCACCTGAGGCCGCGAGGGCGGCGACCCGCCCATCTGGTGCCCCCGCGCCGCAACAGACCAGCGCGATGGAGCCCGACTCCGGGAGGTAAGGTACTCATAGTGACCCCTCCGCCTATTCGAATACGGCGGAGGGGTCTTTTTGCCGTATGATCTGGAGACGTATACCAAAGGTATAACCTGAAAGGATGGTAGTGAACGACGGTCCGCTAAACTCGTGTCTTCATCTGCTCTTCGAGGAGCAGGCACGCAAATCTCCCCGAGCGACCGCCCTGGTGGACATAGAGACCGAGCTAACCTACGAGGAGCTCGACCGGCGGGCGGAGCGCCTCGCGTCCTACCTGCGGGCCGAGGGAATCTCCCACGACGAGGTCGTGGGCGTCTACATGGAGCGTTGCGCTGATTTCGTCGTCGCCTGCCTTGCAATCCTTAAGGCGGGAGGTGCCTTCCTCCCCCTGGAGCTGGCGTATCCTGCCGCGCTTCTCGGAGAGGTAATCGCCGACTCCGAGCCTCGCCTCGTTATCACTCACGGGCATTACGCGGAGCGCCTCCCCCAGTCCCAGACGCGACTCTGTCTGGACGAGGGTTGGGAAGAGGCCGTGGAGAGTGGCGTGCCGAAGGGTAAGGATGAAATTGCATGCGGACCTGATAACCTGGTCTTCGTCGCCTACTCTTCCGGGACGACCGGCAAGCCCAAGGGGATCGAGAACCCACACCGGGCGGCGGTTGGCTCCTATCTGTGGCGGTTCGGGATCAGCGACTACGGCCCGGGGGACCGGGTGGGGTGCAACGTCTTCTTTATCTGGGAGATGTTCCGGCCGCTCTTGCGGGGCGCGACCACCGTCGTCATCCCGGACGACGTCATATACGATCCCAGAGGACTCGTCCAGTTTCTGGAGGAGCAGCGGATCACGGAGACCCTCATGACGCCCTCCCTGCTCGGGGCCGTGCTCAACGCGAGCGGACCCGAGATAGGGAACCGGCTCTCCGCCCTGCGCGTGCTGTGGCTCAACGGCGAGGTGGTCACGAAGACGCTTGCGCGGCGCGCGATGCGCCTCCTGCCCGGGACCCGCGTGCTGAACGTGTACAGCATCAGCGAGACGCACGAGGTCGCTGCGGGCGACCTGCGAGACCTGGTAGAGAATGCCTCGGCTAAGTACTGTCCTGTGGGGCGTCCCCTTGACCCGGAGCGTCTCTACCTGCTAGACGAGAAAATGCAGCCGGTGCCGCAGGGCACGGCCGGGGAGCTCTATGTTGGCGGGGATACCCTGGCCCGCGGCTACGTGAATCTTCCGGAGCTTACGGCCCAGCGCTTCCTTAAGGACCCATTCTCCCCCGAGGAAGGGGCACGAATGTACCGCAGCGGCGACAAGGCGCGTCTCTTGCCCGACGGTAGCCTGGAGGTCTTGGGGCGCGTGGATTTCATGGTCAAGGTTCGCGGATACAGCATCGAGCTCGGGGCGGTAGAGGAGGCGATCGAGAGGCGTCTCGCGGTGAGGAGTTGCGTCGTGGTGGCCGAAGGGGAGGAGGGGGAAGACAAGCGGCTCGTCGCCTACCTGGTCCCTTCCTCAGACGCCTCCGAGCACGGGGGGCGTTACGCGGGCTGGAGCATAGATCCCAGGACGGGCCGCAGCCCGGAGATCCGGCGTCACCTTCAGGAGAGCCTGCCGCACTACGCAGTACCGGCGGTCTTCGTGGAGATAGAGGAACTGCCGCTTCAGGATACGACCGGCAAGGTGGATCGGGGCCAGCTCCCGCCGCCGCCGGCTCGCGTCTCTGCGGACGCTTTCGACCCCTCCGAGCACGCGGAAGCGCTCTCCCCCGGCGTGTCGCGACACGAGAAGGAGGCCCTGCTCATCCGGTTGTGGGAGGACGTTTTACGTCTCGAAGAGGGTGATGTGCGTCGCGACGACAATTTCTTCGATATCGGCGGGCACTCTCTCGCCGCCGCGCAGCTCGTGAGCAGCGTGGACGGCGCGTTCGGGGTGCGTTTCTCCATGCGCGAGTTCCTCGACACTCCTACCGTCGCGGGAATGCGCGAGGCGTTAGAGGCCCGGCAGCGGCGCGGGGGAGATGGCCGGGAGACGGCTGGCAGGGAATGGTCACCGAGACCGGACCTGCGCGCCGAGGCCGTCCTCGAGCCGGGGATTCGGGCAGAGCAGGCCCATGCAGGGGGCCTGCTCGACGCCCGGCGCATCTTCCTTACCGGCACCACCGGCTTCCTGGGGGCGTTCCTGCTCGATGCGCTGCTCTCGCGAACGGAGGCGGAGATCCACTGCCTCGTCCGCCCCCGCAAGGGCGAGGATGCCGACCCGGCGGCGTCCGTATGCGCCAACCTGCAACGCTACGGCCTGTGGAGACAGGAGCACGCGTGGCGTATTGTACCGGTGGTCGGGGATCTGAGCGAACCCCTACTGGGCATGAGCGGGGATGGCTTCGACGCCCTGGCGCGCAGGGTGGATCTCGTGATACACGCCGGCGCGGTGGTGAATATGATCTATCCGTACTCAGCGCTAAAATCGCCGAACGTGGACGGCACGCGCGAGGTTCTGCGCCTGGCCTGCCTTCACAAGACGAAGCCGGTACACCACGTCTCGACCAACGGCATCTTCGCGCCCGGCACGCCGCTGTGCAGAGAGGACGCAGACCTCGACTCTTTAGCCGACGCCCGCGAGGACGGCTACGGACAGTCCAAATGGGTCGCCGAGAAGCTGGCCTGGGAGGCCGCCGAACGGGGCCTGCCTGTATGCGTCTATCGCCCCGGGAACATCTCCGGCCACAGTGTCACCGGGGCCTCCAACCCCCGTGATTTCCAGCGCGCGCTCATCGCGGAGGTGCTCCGTCTCGGCCGGGCGCCCCGGGTGGACGGGTGGCGTATGGAGATGACGCCCGTGGACTTTGTTGCTCACGCCATCTGCCACATCGCCGGGAAACCTGAGACGGCGGGGCAGGTGTTTCACCTCGCCGACCCCAACCCGGTACCGGCGGAGAGGGTCTTCGACTGGCTCGAAGAGATCGGCTACCCCCTTGAGCGGCTCGATTACAAGGACTGGCTGAAGGCTTTGCAGGAGTCGTCCTGGGAGACGGATGACAGCATCGTCGGCGGTATTCTGGGCGGAGCGCCCGAGACGCACGAGCTCTGGGACGGCAACGTCTACGACGACTCTAATACGCGGGAGGCCCTGCATGGTAGCGGCCTGCGGCGACCCCGGATCAACGCCTCCCTCTTCCGCAACTACGCGCGCCGCTTCGTGGAGGAGGGCCTGGTAGCAGCGCCGCCGGAGCCTTCTGAAGGAGACCGGATGGCTTCTCTGGAGGGAGTGCGGCATAGGTAGTGAGTTTCTGGAGGACCGCGTCGCGGTGGTAACCGGGGCCTCCAGCGGCATCGGCGCGGCGGTAGCCCGGGCGCTCGCACACGAAGGCGCTCATGTGACGCTCGCAGCACGACGGCACGATACGCTCGCCGAGGTGCAGGCTGGGCTCAAACGCCCGGGGGGAGAGGTAAGAACCCTGGTCGTGCCGACAGACGTAACAGACCACCGGCAGGTAAAGGCGCTGGTAGCACGCACCGAAGAAGAGCTCGGACCGGTCGACATCCTCGTCAACTGCGCGGGGGTGATGTACTACACCCTGATGCGGAACCTGTGCGAGGATGAGTGGGAGCGGACCGTGGAGGTGAACTGCAAGGGGGCGCTCAACTGTATTGGCGCGGTGCTCCCCGGGATGCTCGCCTGCGGGCGGGGACACATCGTTACCATCTCCTCGGATGCGGGGAGAAAGGTCTTTCCAGGTCTTTCGGTCTACTCGGCCAGCAAGTTCTTCGTCGAGGCGCTCTCACAGGGTCTGCGCCTGGAGACCGCCGGCATGGGGATCAAGGTGACCACCATCCAGCCGGGCAACGTCGCCACGGATCTATCCTCTCTTAGCACCGACGCCGAGGCGCTGGAACTATACGGCCAGCCGAGCGAGGCACGCGTTCTGGACCCGGAGGACGTCGCCGAATCGGTAGTCTATGCGCTCAAGCAGCCGGATCACGCCGCCGTCAACGAGGTACTGATCGAGCCGCGCGACGAGCCGGTCTGATCCGTGGCCGGGATGCTTTCGGATCTGGTGGCGCACCGCTACGCGGATCTCGGGGACGTGCGGCTGCACTACGTGGAGGCGGGGGAGGGGCCGCTCGTGGTGCTCCTGCACGGCTTCCCGCAGTTCTGGTACATGTGGCGGTTCCAGATCCCGGCCCTCGCTGGGGCTGGATTCCGGGTGGTCGCCCCGGACATGCGCGGCTACAACCTCTCGGACAAGCCGCCGAAGGTTTCGGATTACCGCGTCGAGCTGCTCGCGCGCGACGTGGAGCACCTGATCCGAGCGTGCGGGGGAGAGACTGCCGCCGTGGTCGGGCATGACTGGGGCGCTGCGGTGGGGTGGATGGCCGCCATGCTATACCCGGAGAGGGTCGGACGTCTCGGAATACTGAACCTCCCGCACCCGCATCGCTTCGCGCGCGGGCTGCTCCGGCCCGCGCAACTGCTGAGGAGCTCGTACATGTTCTTCTTTCAGGCCCCTCATCTGCCGGAGAAGGCTCTGAGCGCGAGCAACTTTGCTCCTCTCCGTTACGCATTGCGCAACGAGCCGGTGCGTCCGGGGACGTTCTTTCCGGAGGACGTCGAGCGATACGTCGAAGCACTGGCGAGGCCGGGGGCGTTGACCGCCGCCCTCAACTACTATCGCGCCCTCTTCCGCCGGAACCCGCTCGAGAGCCGGAGGTTGCTGCGGAGGATCGAGGCACCCGTGCTCGTGATCTGGGGCGAGAAGGACCGCCTTTTGCGTACGGAATTGGCCGAGCCCGACCGCTACTGGGTCCCGGACCTCCAGATGGAACGGCTCCCGGACGCGGGCCACTTCGTCGCGGAGGACCGGCCAGAGAAGGTCAACGCCCTTTTGCTCGACTTCCTGCGTCGCCCGTAGCAGTAATGGCGTCCGTCTTAGCCCCCGGCTACCCGCTTACCACAGTGTTGCCGCCGGCGCGTTTGGCCCTGTACAGGGCCTCGTCGGCGGCGCGGGTGAGGTCGACGGCGGTCGGACCATGCTCGGGGTAGGCGGCCACGCCCAAAGAGAGGGTGAGTTTGGCGACGGCGCCGTCGCGCTCGAAGGCTTGTTCCTCGACTGTGCGGCGAAGTCTCTCGGCCACGCTTACCGCCGCCGGGGCATCCATTCCGGGCAGCACGGTCTGGTACTCGTCGCCGCCAAAGCGCGTCGCCCGGCGCCCGTCTGATTCGTGAAAGCTGCCGATGATCCGCCCGATCTCACCGACCGCGTACTCCCCCATCAAGTGACCGTGCTCGTCGTTTATCTCCTTGAGGTTGTCCACGTCGGCCATGAGGACGCTCAGGGGCTCTCCCCGTTCCTTCGCCGTCGCCAGCGCCTGCTCCAACTCCTCATCGAAGCGGTGTTTTATCAGCAGGCCCGTGAGGTGATCGTGGTTGAGAGTCTGGCGCAGGTTCTCGATGAGCCGGGACTTCAAAGGGTCCTGGGCGGCGAACTCCACCACGCTCCCCCCGAGCTGGAGACGATCCCTGTCGAAGAGAGGGCGTGGCCTCGTCAAGACCTCCCCGTTTAGCTCCGTACGCCCACGATTAGCCAGGGGCTCGGCGAAGTACCTTCCGAAGCGGGCATATATCCTGGCGTGACTCGGCTCCACCTGTTCGTCTCGGAGGACTACATCCGCCCGCGAGGGGTCGCTGCCGAGCACCGCCTCCCCGTCCAGCTCGTGGAGAGCGCCGAAGTCCGGCCCCTCCAGGACTAGCAGGTGGGTTTTACTCAGTGCCTTTATGTTCTACTCCCGTTCATCGAACTATAGCTCTCGTCCGGCAGCGAGCTATTCTAGCATCCGTCACGGGACCGCTCGGGACGCTGTGGAGCCTCTTCGCGATGCTAGAATGGAGGAGAGCAGGCAAGCGAGGCGCGAGGACTTACGAGTTGCAGACACAGGAGAAGAGGACCTACCAGGCGGTCATCGGGTTGGAGTTCCACGTACACCTGGCGACCCGGACGAAGATGTTCTGTTCCTGCCGGGTGACCTACGGCGAGGAGCCGAACACCCACACCTGTCCGGTCTGCCTCGGGCATCCGGGGGCGCTCCCTGTCACCAATGAGAAGGCCGTCGAGCTCGGGGTGATGGCGGGGCTCGCCTTGAACTGCGAGGTAGCGCCGAGGGCGGTCTTCGCGCGGAAGAACTACTTCTACCCCGACCTGCCGAAGGGGTACCAG
>JADDPM010000100.1 GCA_016781885.1 Rubrobacter sp. | reverse complement strand
TGCCCGAGAGCGCCGCTGACACCTACTACCGTTTCGCCGCCATCATGCCCAAACTCAAGGAGGGCGAGGACTACGAGGTAGACGAGAAAAAGCGCCAGGTTGCTCCGACCGAGGCAGGTGTCGAGAAGGTCGAGAGGTTGCTGGGCGTGGAGAACCTCTACGACGACGTGAACACGAACCTCGTCAACCATCTCAACCAGGCTCTCAAGGCGCACACGCTGTACCGGAAGGACAACGAGTACATCGTGCGGGACGGCAACGTGTACATAGTGGATGAGTTCACGGGGCGCGTGCTGGAGGGGCGGCGGTACTCTGAGGGGCTGCACCAGGCCATAGAGGCCAAGGAGAGGGTGGAGATACGGGAGGAGAACCAGACGGTCGCCACGATCACCATCCAGAACTTCTTCCGCCAGTACGACAAGCTCGCGGGCATGACCGGCACAGCCGCCACCGAGGCCGACGAGTTCATGCACATCTACGAGATGGCGGTCGTCTCGATCCCGACGCACAAAGAGATGATCCGGGAAGACAAGGACGACTTCGTCTACAAGACCAAGAAGGCAAAGCACAACGCCGTCGTCGAAGACCTCGTCGAGCGTCACAGGGAGGGCCAGCCGGTCCTCGTGGGCACGGTCTCGGTCGAGGTCTCGGAGCTTTTATCTACGCTTCTGAAGCGACGCGGCGTGAAGCACAACGTCCTCAACGCCAAGCAGCACGAACGGGAGGCGGAGGTCATCGCCGAGGCCGGTGAGAGGGGCTCGGTCACCATCGCGACGAACATGGCCGGTCGCGGGACCGACATCAAGCTCGGCGAGGGGGTCGCGGAGCTTGGGGGGCTCTACGTGCTGGGTACCGAGCGCCACGAGTCGCGTCGCATAGACAACCAGCTCCGGGGCCGTTCCGGTCGTCAGGGGGACCCGGGCGAGTCGCGGTTTTATCTCTCGTTCGAGGATGAGCTTCTCAAGCGCTTCGGCGGTCAGCGGATGCAGTCCGTGATCGAGCGGATAGGACTGGAGGAAGACGTGCCGATCGAGGCGGGGATGGTCTCGGGGTCGGTGCGGCGCGCCCAGGAGCAGGTCGAGAGCCAGAACTTCCAGATTCGTAAGCGAATCCTCGAATACGATGATGTGCTGAACAAGCAGCGTGAGGTCATCTACGCCATCAGGCGTGAGATCCTCATGGGCGAGGAGGTCGATACCTGGGAGTACGTCGAGGAGGTCCTCTCGGAGGTAGTGGGCCAGTACGTCCGGGACGACTACCCGGAGAACTGGGACATGGAGAACCTCGCGGCGGAGATCAACCGCTTCTACCCGAGCTCGATCGACTTCAACAACCTCGACCTCGAGAACCTGGACGGCGAGGAGTTCACGCAGATGGTCCTCGAAGACGCCCGCGAGCGCCTCGAGGAGCGCAAGGCCGAGTGGCACGAGCGGACCGAGGAGCTGAAGAGGCGCGGCCTTATCCGCACGGACGGCCTCGACTCCTTCGAGGAGGCCGAGCGGCGGACGCTGCTCTCGATCATCGACTCCCGCTGGCGGGAACACCTCCAGGACATGGAGTCTTTGCGCGAGGGCATCGGCTGGCGCGGTCTCTCTCAGCGTGATCCGCTGGTCGAGTACAAGCGCGAGGGCTTCGACATGTTCAAGGAGATGGAGCGCGGCCTCGGAGAAGACTACGTCACCTACATCTTCCGCATAGAGAACGTGAAGCTGCGCGAGGAGCCGGAGGTTCAGCAGCTCTCCTACAGCGGCGGCGAAGAGGAGCCCAACCCGAGCCCGAAGAGCCCGCGTAAGGCTGCTCAGAAGGTCGGTCGCAACGACCCGTGCCCCTGCGGATCCGGTAAGAAGTACAAGAAGTGCCACGGTGTCCAAGAGACGCCGAGCGCCCGGGCAGGTTAGTGACCGAACCTAAAGAGAAAGCCTCCGAGCTAGAAGGACGACTCGCGGAGCTAGAGGACTTCTTCGGCTTGGAGTCCCTTCGGCGCTCCTCGGCGGCTTTAGGCGAGGAGATGAGCCGTCCCGGGTTCTGGGAGGACCCCGAGCAGGCCAAGGAGGTCTCTGCGGAGTTCTCGCGCGTCGAGGGGCGCGTCAGGATGCTCGATGTCCTGAGGGCGCGCCTCTCGGATGCGGAGGAGCTTCTGGAGCTCGCCGAAGGAGAAGAGCAACTCGTGGGCGAGGTGGTCCATGAGCTCGGGCGGATCGAGGGGGCCCTGGAGGAGCAGGAGGTCGCGCGACTCTTCAGCGGAGAGTACGACGATGGAGCGGCGATACTAACGATAAACTCCGGCGCCGGCGGGGTCGACTCTCAGGACTGGGCGGAGATGCTCGCCAGGATGTACCGCCGGTGGGCGGAGCGCCGGGGGTACGCCCTCCAGACCATCGAGTACACCGAGGGCGAGGAGGCCGGCATAAAGAGCGCGACTTACAGCGTTGCGGGCGAGTACGCCTTTGGGCTCCTCTCCGCCGAGCGCGGGGTGCATCGGCTCGTGCGCATAAGCCCTTTCGACGCCAGCGGGCGCAGACATACCAGCTTCGCCTCCGTCGCGGTCGCGCCGGTTGTGGACGACGCGGTCGAGGTGGAGGTAGACGAGAAGGACTTGAAGATGGATACGTACCGGGCAAGCGGGGCGGGGGGGCAGCACGTCAACAAGACGGATTCCGCCGTCAGGATTACGCATCTCCCGACCGGCATCGTGGTGCAGTGCCAGAACGAGCGCAGCCAGCACCAGAACCGCGAGGTTGCGATGAAGGTGTTGAGGGCGCGGCTCTTCGAGATCGAACGGGAGAAGCGCGAGCAGGAGATAGCGGCGCAGAGCGGGGAGAAGGCGGACGTGGGGTTCGGGTCCCAGATCCGCTCCTACGTCCTCCACCCTTACAAGATGGTCAAGGACCTGCGCACCGGCGAGCAGACCACCGACGTAGATAGGG
Source organism: Rubrobacter sp. (assembly GCA_016781885.1). GTDB lineage: Bacteria > Actinomycetota > Rubrobacteria > Rubrobacterales > Rubrobacteraceae > Rubrobacter_F. The sequence goes on along the minus strand of JADDPM010000100.1, from coordinate 5,168 downwards.
TGCTCGACGGCGACCTGGATGGCCTGATCTACGCCTACCTCAAGGACAGCAGCGGCGGCTAAAACCCTGCACGCCCTCCTCGTCGCTGTACTCATCCTGTGCGCCGTCGCCGTTATAGGCCCCTATACCTTCCTCCCACTCCTCCTGGAGAGCCTCGTCGCAAGCAGCGTTCAAGAGAGCCTCGGCCTCGCCGAAGCCCCCGAGGTGGACCTGACGAGCGATCCGCCGCCAAACGTCTTCCTCGGGAAGTTCGAGGAGGGATGGGTGAACTTCGAGAGTACCGAGCTCGCCAGCGAGACGACGGTAAACCTCGACCCCTTCGACCTCGACGTGCTCGGGAGCCTCGCGAGTAGGCGTATCAAGAGTGGGGAGCCGCTCTCCGGCACGCTCCGGGCGGAGCTCTCAGAGGAGGAGGTCGCGGGGATCGCCGCCTCCTACGCCGTCGCGCCCGTGACTGATGTGGAGCTTGAAGAGGGGAAGATCACCGTCGGGTCCGAGGTTGAGGTTGTGGGGGTGCGTGTCCCAGTCCGGGCGGAGGGAGAGGTAGCCGTTCAGAACGGGGTGCTCCGTTTCGAACCGCGTCAGCTCAGGGTTTTTGGGGAGCCGCTCCCGAGCCGGTTGGAGCGGCGGTTGCTCCGGGAGGCGGACTTCTCGTACCCGATGGGCGAGTTGGCGGGCGGGGCGGAGGTCACCGGGGTCGAGGTTTACGAGGACCGGCTGATTTTCACTGGCGATCTGACGTTGCCCGCCTCGTGAGCGCCGGTTGATAGCCTGCCTCGCCTTTGGTATCGTTTGCGGCGGCCCTGGGTTCCGGAGGGGGAACGCCACGGCGAGGCAAGTTTGCGGTCCCTCGTAGTACAAGGTCCGTCGTGAGACGGCGTAAAGCGTCACCGGCTGGCAGCCCCTCTGGTCCGCCGGACACACTTGGAGAGACCATTGATCTACTTCGACAACGTTACCAAGGTCTACGAGAACGAGACCGTGGCCCTGGACAACGTGAACCTCGGGATAGAGTCCGGGGAGTTCGTGTTTCTGGTCGGGCAGAGCGGCTCCGGTAAGTCCACCATGATACGCCTGCTCCTCAAGGAGATGGAGCCATCGGCCGGGACCATCCGCGTAAACGGCCTGAAGCTTTCGGGCATCTCGCGGCGGGAGGTGCCGGTTCACCGGCGGAACATAGGCTGCGTCTTCCAGGACTTCAAGCTCCTCCCGAACAAGACCGCCGCCGAGAACGTCGCCTACGCAATGGAGGTCACGGGACAGAAGCGGCGAACTGTCCGCACGAAGGTGCCCCAGATCCTGGATCTCGTGGGGCTGTCTTCCAAGATGGATAAGTATCCTGGCCAGCTCTCCGGCGGCGAGCAGCAGCGGGTGAGCGTCGCCCGCGCCTTCGTCTCCCAGCCGCCGATACTCATAGCCGACGAGCCGACCGGCAACCTCGACCCGGATACGAGCGTGGGGATCATGCAACTGCTGCACAGGATCAATCGCATCGGCACCACGGTGCTCGTCGCGACCCACGACCGGGAGATGGTTGACGTGATGCGCAAGAGGGTCGTGGCGCTGGAGAACGGGCGCGTCGTGCGCGACATGGTCAGGGGAGGATATACCAATGAATAACCTGGGTTTCTTCCTGCGCGAGGCGTTCAAGAACATGCGCCTCAACGCCCTGATGAGCGCCACGGCGATAACGACCACCGCGATCTGCATCCTGATCCTGGGAGCCGGCATGCTGGTCAGCGCCCACGTCCAGGGGGCCCTCTTCCGGGTGAGCCAGGACGTCGAGATCAACGCCTTCTTCCCGGAGGGCGTCTCCGATGAGGAGATAGAGCAGACCCGGAGTTCGGTCGAGGGCTACCCGGAGGTGGAAAGAGTAACCTACGTCTCCAAGGATGAGGCCCTCGAACGATACAAGGAGATCTTCGCGGAGTCACCCGACCTCTACGAAGGTCTGCCCACCGACGCGCTGCCGGCCTCGCTCGAGGTGCAGCTCTACGACTCCAGCGACTCGGATGCGGTCGCGAGCAAGCTGGAGGCAGAGGGCACCTTCGAGGATCTGCGCTACCCGCAGCAGACCATAGAGCGCGTCAACGAGTTCGTCGGCTACGTCACCTGGGCCATGAGGGGTGCGACCGCGCTGTTCCTCGTGGCGAGCGTGCTCTTGATCTTCAACACTATCCGTCTCTCCATCTTCGCCCGGCGCAAGGAGATAGAGGTCATGAAGCTCGTCGGCGCGTCGGACAGCTTTGTCAGGACGCCGTTTGTCTTGGAGGGGCTCGTGCAGGGCCTGATCGGGGCTGCCATCGCCGCCCTCGTGGTGCTCTGGGCGAACTCCGCCTTCGTGAGCTGGGCTCAGGAGCAGATACCCTACTTTGCCGTCTCTAGCAGCGCGGTCAACATCCCTTTCATGCTCCTAGTCCTGCTCGGAGTCGGCGTCGTGGTCGGCATCGTCGGGAGCTACCTCTCTGTCCGAAGGTTCATGAAAATCTGAGCGCTCTGCGTGCTCAGAGCTATCAACGTGCAGCAGAATGACGGGGATCATCGCCTGTCAACGCAGTCATAGCTCTCGCCGACCGTGCCAAGCGTGTTCATACCGGCGACCGGAGGTGGCGTGACCGGCGAAAGCCCAAGAGTAGACGGCTTATAGCTGAGGGCTTTCGAGTGGTAGACTCAAACTGTGTTTGACCCCTTGATCCAACCTTCTCTCTCGTCGTGATCCTGCCGGCCCAACTGGTCCGCCGGGGGAAGTACTCGGTCGCGGATCCGCTCTTCGTCGAGGAGCGGCGACCCGTCCTGGTCGCCCGTAAGCTCCGCCGGGGCGCGGACGCTGGAGATATAGTCCTCGTCCGCGTCCGCGAGAAGGGACGCTCCCTGCGCGGCGAGGTCGTAAAGGTCTTGGGTCCCCCGAACGATCCTCGAAATGTCTACGATGCGCTCTTCGCCTCCATAGAGACCTCACGCGAGTTCTCCCCGAAGGTGGAAGAGGCATCCGTCGCCGCGGCCCAGAAGGAGCACGGCCCGCGCGAAGACCTTCGTCGGCTCCCGATGGTGACCATAGACGGCGCGGATGCGAAGGATTTCGACGATGCGATATCGATAGAGCGCATGGATGACGGCTACCGCCTCTGGGTCCATATAGCGGATGTGACCCACTACGTCTGTCCGGGGAGCCATCTAGACAGGGAGGCGCGCAGGCGCGGCAACTCGGTCTACCTGCCCGGCACGGTCGCCCCGATGCTCCCCCGGCAACTCTCCGAAGGCGTCTGCTCCCTGAGGGAGGGTGAGGAGAAGGCGACCGTGACGGTCGAGATGGAGGTCGCCTCCTCCGGTGAGGTGAAGAAGAGCAGGGCGTACCGCAGCCTCACCGTCAGCGACGCGCGCCTGACCTACGAGGGCGTCGACGCGTTCTTGCGCGGTGGGGGAGAGGTACGGCAACCCGAGCTCGTGCGCGCGGCTTACGATCTGTCGCGCCGGTTGAAGACGCGGGCGGCGGTGCGGGGGAAGCTGGAGCTCGGCGGACGGGAGCCAGAGTACGAAGTGGACGAGCGGGGGGTGCCAGTGCGGTCCCGGGTTCGCCGCTCCACGCCGGCGCGAGAGCTCATCGAGGAGTTGATGATCCTGGCGAACGAGGCCATCGCCCGCATGATCCGGGGTAAGCCGGGAGCGGTCTACCGGGTACACGAGAGGCCGGACGCGGAGGACATGGAGAAGCTCGCCGAGAGGCTCGCGGCGGTCGGGATGCACGTCGAGCCGACGCCGGAGAACCTCGGGATGATCTCCCAGACGGCCAAGTCCGACGCGGTGAATTACCTGATCCTGCGCTCCATCCCGCGCGCTTTCTACTCGCCCGCTTCTTTAGGTCACTTTGGTCTGGCTCTGGAGAACTATACCCACTTCACCTCCCCGATCCGTCGCTACTCCGACGTCCTGGTCCACCGCGCGCTGTTGGGCGACGAGCCGCCCGAGGACGTGACCGCCGTCGCCGGACAGGTCTCCGAGCGTGAGTGGAGGAGCACCGTCTGCGAACGTACCGCCGACGCGTACACCCTGATGTGGCTCATGCGGGATCGCGTGGGGGAGAATCTCGAAGGCGTAGTCGTCAGCACCGCCACCTTCGGTCTCTTCGTGGAGCTCGAGACTGGACCGACGGGGCTCGTACACGTTAGCAAGCTCCCCGGCTGGTGGAGCCTGGAGCCGAGCGGCGTGGTCCTCTCCAATGACGCGATAGGCGCGTCTTACAGGGTTGGTGACAGGGTCCTCGTCGAGCTGTTGGACGTCTTGCCGCTGATGCAGCGAGCGGAGTTGAGGGTGGTGAAACGGCTGTGAGCAAGAACGATAGTCCCGGCAGGGTCTTCGCACAGAACAAGAAGGCGTTGCACGACTTCAGCATAGAGGAGACCTACGAGGCCGGTATCCAGCTAACCGGCCCCGAGGTGAAGTCCATCCGCGAGGGGCGGGCGAACCTCAAGGAGAGCTACGCGCGCATCCGGGATGGGGAGATCTTCCTCGTGGGCGCGCACGTCTCCCCCTACGAGAACGCCACCCACCGCGAGCAGCTCCCGACCCGCGACCGCAAGCTCCTCCTCCACAAAAAGGAGATAGACCGACTCACCGGCAAGGCGCAGGAGGACGGCAAGACGCTCATCCCCTTGAGGCTCTACGGCAAGAACGGCAACATAAAGTTAGCGCTCACCGTCGCCAGCCGTAAGAAGCAGTACGACAAGCGGCGTGAGATCGCCAAAAAGACCGCCAATCGCGAGATTGAGCGCGCCATGAAGGAGCGCCTGCGCGGGTAGCCCGTCCTTGAAGCGCCCTCTCAGAATGGTAAAATATTCTCGGTACTTGGGGGCGCACCGGCTTCGACGGGAGCGGACTGAGTCCAGTGAGACGAGCCGAGTTTGCTGGAGACTCGTTAAACGCCGGCAGCATAAATATACACGCCAACAACGACGTGGGAATGGCTGTCGCTGCTTAAACAGTGATAGCCCATCGGCCCGGGTAGCCTACGACCCGGGTACCGGTGTCATTTAGTAGGCTCGACCCTCCCTACCTGGCCCGGGGACCGGAGGGGACACTCAACGGGCTAGCCTCTCAGCGGCGCCCCGGTCCGCTGAGGCAGGCGAAGTTAAACCGGGAGCTACGCTCGTAGAATCTCACGGACGGCGCGC
>JADDPM010000020.1 GCA_016781885.1 Rubrobacter sp. | reverse complement strand
GCCGTGAGATCTGTTGCAAATAGATCCAGTGGCTCATTCTCGCCATTTCCGTAGTAACGAGAGCGCCGTCGGAGCACGGTCATGATCGCTTGTACATCAGGATCAGGCACTATAATTGCTGCTCTATTCGCTTGTTCGCTTTCGGCTGGTCGTGTAGCGTGCGGGGCACTGTCATCCCGAGGCGCATTCGACCGCACGTAGTTGGTAAGCACCTCCATGATGGGCCAGTGGTCTCTCTCCGAGTCCCTGGCGATCCGTTCGAGGGCGTAGATCGCACCGAGACGGATTCCTAGGTGATCGCTTCCGAGCAGCTCTATCGCCCGCGTGAAGCGTTCCGTGATCTGCCTCTGTTCGGTGAGGCGTAAGGTTTCCTGAGCACTCTCGCGGGCCTGCTGAAGCTGTTGCTCGGTCTGCTCCTGAGTCTGCCGTAGGTTTCGCCACGTGAAGTAGAGCCCAATAAGACCAACCGTCCCGGTAACGAACACGGCTAAGGCTTGCACAACCGAGGCCAGACCCTGGACCAGGTTTCTCCGCTGGGTGATAGAAAGGTCGGCCTCGGAATCAAAAACGGGCCTTAGATACCATTCCAGTGCTGGCCAAACGAGAAACATCAGGGCAAGAAGTAGGCCTAACAATACGGCCAATCCTATCAACAAAGTTTTCCTGTGCCCCTCTGTCATGCCAGCCATCTCCCGCTCCTATTTAGGACCTCCGACGCAATTATCGGTTCTTATTGACCGTATTGCCGCTAAGATGCATCCTCATAAAGTTGTATTCAATGCTCTGCATACGAGCCTCACTTCAATGGTGATTCTATATTGTAGTAACGTCTCTACTTCCTTGGAGTCATCACAATATATTGTGGAAGTGCATAAAGATGAGTCGTGGCGGATGGTCGTTTTGTGCCAATTTACTGCTAATTACATGAATTGGGTCCGTAGAGGCTGCAACCCTTACCGCTCCGCGACCGCCTTGTAACCTACATACTCTGCGGTATAATCATTTCGCTGTACTGGAGCAAGGGGTCTCTAGGGACCCGTTGCTTTTTTAACGTCTCGAAAAGGGGAGCGACAACGGCGAGTTTAGAGAGATTGGCGGAGGTCGTGGAGGGGGCCCTCCCGGAGAGCGCGGAGCTTGTAGAGGCCCGTTTCTCCGGTGGGCCTCTTCTTACGCTGTTCGTGGACCGGGAGGACGGACCCGTGGACCACGAGTTTACCTCGAATGTGATCTCTAGAGTTTCTCCCGTTCTGGAGAAGGAGGGTTACGGCGGCCTCGTGGAAATCTCTTCTCCCGGCATTGATCGCCCGCTGACGAAGCCGGAGCACTTCCGGCGCTTTGTCGGGCATGAGGCGAAGGTGAAGGTAGCGGAGCCTATAGATGGCCGGCGAAACTTCATTGGCAGGATCGAGAACGCGAACGAGACGAGTTTCGTATTAAAACTCTTAGAGGGGGGAGCGGAGGTGGAGCTGCCGTTCGGCTCCGTCGCGCGCGCGAACCTCAAGGAGGACATATAACGGCATGAACACGGCATTGTTATCAGCATTGCATGAGATCGAGATAGACAAGGGTATTCCCTTCGAGACGGTGAAGGGGGTGCTCGAAGAGTCCCTGCTCGCGGCTTACGAGGGCCGGGAGGGGGCGGTCGAGGGAGCGGAGGTGGTCCTCGACCGGGAGACCGGGGATTTGAGGGTGGTGAAGGACGGCGAGGACATCACGCCGCACGACTTTACGCGTATCGCCGCGCAGGTGATGCGCCAGACGTTCTACCAGCGCTTGAACGAGATAAGCAACGACCAGCTCCTGGAGGAGTATGGCGGACGCATGGGCGAGGTCGTGACCGGCATCGTCCAGCAGGCACACCGGCGGATGACGCTGGTGGACCTCGGGCGGGTGGAGGCGCTGCTGCCGGCGAGCGAGCAGGTGCCAAACGAGCGCTACGAGAACGGGCAGCGGATCAAGGTGTACTTGCTGGAGATCCGGGAGCCGGGCAGAGGGCCGAGCATGACGGTCAGTCGGCGTCACGAAGGTCTGTTGAAGGGCCTCTTCGAGCTCGAGGTGCCGGAGATCTACGACAACCTCGTGGAGATAAAGGCCGTCGCCCGTGAGGCCGGACTTCGCTCCAAGGTCGCGGTCTGGTCCAACGAGCAGGGGATAGACCCGGTCGGTGCCTGCGTGGGACCACGTGGCAGCCGTGTTCGCGCGGTGGTCTCCGAGCTGCGCAACGAGAAGATAGACATAATCCAGTGGGACCCGGACCCGGCTCGCTTTATAGCGAAGGCTTTGAGCCCCGCGCGCGTGCGGGAGGTCTATCTGGATGAGGACGAGAAGCAGGCCGAGGTTATAGTGCCGGATGACCAGCTCTCGTTGGCGATCGGGCGGGAGGGGCAGAACGCCCGGCTCGCCGTAAAGCTGACCGACTGGAAGATAGACATAAAACCGGAGAGCCAGGCGACTGAGTACGACGAGGAGGAGGAGGGCTGGGAGCCCGACGAGGACTCCACGATGCACCGTTGCCGGGCGGTACTCTCCAACGGGCGGCGGTGCGCGAACACGGCCCTGCCGGGATCTTTGTTCTGTGGGATACCTTCGCACCAGGCTCAGGCTGCGGAGTTCGAGGGCCTCGTAGAGGGCTCGTAGGGGGTTAGATGAGCAAGCGCGTTTACGAGATAGCGAGAGAGCTGTCATTAGATACCAAAGAGGTTATGAAACGCCTGAACGACGCGGGTGTGGAGGTGAAGAACCACTTCGCTGCAGTCGGGGAGCCCGTTTATGAGCGGGTCTTCGGTGACGGCCAGAACGCTGAAGCACCGGTTCCGGTGGCTGCCGACGGTGCCGCGAACGGGCGCACCGAGAGCCCGGCCGAGCCTCCGAAGGAGGCCTCTAAAAGCGGCAAAGGTGGACGCAAGAGGCGCCGCGTCGTCATAGATGCGAGCGCCACGAACAGGGCGCCGCGTCCGACCGTCGTCGAGACGCCGCAGAAGGAGCAGCCCAAGGTTGCGGTCGCTACGGACGAGGCGAAGCAGGAAGAGAAGGGCGTAGTGCGCGTCGAGCCTGGTGCGACGGTCAAGGATCTGGCAGACGCTCTGGGGGTCGCGCCGACCCAGATCATCAAGGTCCTCATGGGTCTCGGCGAGATGAAGACCATGACCCAGACGCTCTCCATCGAGGAGATAGAGCTAATCTCTGAGGAGATGGGCGTCGAGGTCGACGTGGCCGCCGTAGAAGAGCCCGACGTGGACCCGGCCGCCGACGACGCTCCGGAGGATCTCGTCGAGAAGCCGCCGGTCGTGACGGTGATGGGCCACGTCGACCACGGCAAGACCTCGCTTTTGGACCGCATTCGCAAGGCAAACGTGCAGTCAGGCGAGGCTGGCGGCATCACGCAGCACATTGGCGCGTACCAGGCCGAGAGCGGTGGTAGAAGGGTTACGTTCATCGATACCCCGGGCCACGAGGCGTTCACCGAGATGCGCGCCCGCGGCGCCCGCGTGACGGACGTCGTCGTCCTCGTCGTGGCCGCAGACGATGGCGTGATGCCCCAGACGGACGAGGCCATCGAGCATGCAAAGGCCGCCGGCGTACCTCTGGTCGTGGCGCTCAACAAGATAGACGTGCCGAACGCCAACCAGGATCGGGTCCTGGGCGAGCTCTCCGAAAGGGATCTCGTCCCCGAGGTCTACGGCGGCGAGACGGTGACGGTGTCCGTCTCGGCCAAGACGGGCGAGGGGATAGACGAGCTCTTGGAGAACATCCTGATCGTCGCTGAGCTCGAAGACCTCAAGGCCAACCCTGACGCTCCGGCGAGCGGGTACGTCATCGAGAGCGAGCGCGATCCGGGCCGCGGGCCGGTAGCCACGCTCCTCGTTAACCGCGGCACGCTCCACAAGGGCGACGTCGTGCTCGCCGGCACCGCCTACGGGCGCGTCCGGGCGATGCTCGATTATACGGGTAAGCGCATCAAGCAGGCCGGGCCCGGCGCGCCCGTGGAGATCCTGGGCCTCTCCGGGGTCGCTGAGGCCGGGACCCGTTTCGAGGTCGTCGAGCACGAGCGGAACGCCCGCGATAAGGCCCAGCAATCCGAGGCGGCCGCAAGGCGCATGGAACTCGCCCAGGGCGGCACGAGGCGTACCCTCGAAGAGCTACTCGGCGAGGGTGGAACCCAGGACCTGAACCTCGTCGTCAAGGCGGACGTCGCGGGTTCTGTCGAGGCGCTCAAGGAGGCCCTCTCAAAGCTCACCACGGAGGAGGTGCGGGTCAACATCGTGCGCTCGGGGGTCGGGGCGGTTACGGACTCGGACGTGATGCTCGGGTCGGCGAGCGGCGGGATCGTGCTGGGCTTCAACGTCCGGCCTACGAACACCGCCAAGCAGGTTGCCGAGCGCGAGGGCGTCGAGATACGTACTTACGACGTCATCTACAAGGCTCTCGAAGAGATAGAGGCCGCCATGCGCGGCATGCTTGCCCCGGAAACTGAAGAGCGCGAGACGGGTGTCGCGGAGGTGCGCCAGACTTTCCGGGTGCCGAACGTGGGCCTGGTCGCCGGCTGCTACGTGACGAGCGGTGAGATCTCCCGAAATAACCGTGTCCGCGTGGTGCGGGACGGTGTCGTGGTCTACGAAGGCAACATAGCCTCTCTCAGGCGCTTCAAGGACGACGTGCGGTCGGTGCGGCAGGGCTTTGAGTGCGGCGTGGGTGTAGAGAACTTTAACGACGTCAAGGAGGGCGACGTTTTGGAGTTCTTCGAGGTCGTCGAGGTTTCCAGGTAGCAAGGGCCAATTGTTCTGCACCGTCAGGCTGGAGTTGGAGCTACCCTTCAGTTCCAGCCTCAAGCACAAGCGCCAGATAGTGAGGTCCGTCAAGGACCGCCTCCGCCGCAAGAACGTCTCCGTCGTCGAGGCGGATAACCAGGACTCCTGGCAGCGGGCCACGGTGGAGTTCGCGCTCGCTGCCGTCGACCGGAGGGCGGCGGAGGCGAAACGTGAGGATGTTCGGCGCGCGCTCCTCAACTACGAAGAACTGGCGATACTGGAGTGGCGGGAGGAGTTCGTGAAGCTATGAGCGAGCGGACGCGCAAGGTCGAGTCACAGCTTAAGGAGATCGTGGGCGAGGAGGTCTCTACCCTCTCGGACCCGCGCATCCACGGCCTCGTAACTGTAACCGGTATCCGGGTGAGCCCGGACCTCGGCTCCGCGACGGTCTTCTACAGCGTGCTCTCCGAAGAGGACCTCGACGGGGCGAGGGAGGGCCTGAACAGAGCCGCCGGGCGCATCCAGGCTTCGGTTGGACGGCAGACCCGCCTCAAACGCACCCCACGCCTGCGCTTCGAGCCTGACCCGGTCGTGGAGAACGTCGATCGGATCGAGACTGCCCTCAAATCCATCAGAGAGACGGGAGAGGATGACCACACGCACGACCGGTAACACGACGCGCGAGGTTGCGGAGTTCCTGAAGGGCCTGCAAAAGGCAGCCGTCACTACCCACACGGGGGCGGACGGCGATGCGATCGGCTCTGCTATCGCTCTCTTGTACCTGGTACGCTCTCTCGGGGCTGAAATCGTCTTCTGCTACTCCGAGGAGGTCCCAAGCTACCTCCGGTGGCTCCTTCCGGACGAGCCCTTACTGGAGTGCCCGCGTGACTACGACCTGCTCGTGGTGGATACATCCCGCCCCGACCGGGTCGGGGTGCCGCGCGATGGCGTTCATCCGGTGCGCCTCAACCTGGACCACCACGAGGATAACCCGCTCTACGGGGAGAAGAACCTCGTAGACCCGCTGGCGGCGGCGAGCGCCCAGATCGTTGCCTCCCTCTACACGGAGCTTGGGGTTCCGCTCGATAGAGAGTCCGCCGAGGCGATCTACACGGGCGTCTCGACCGACACGGGCGGCTTTCGCTTCCGAAACGTCTCCCCCGAGGCCCACGAGCTCGTAGCCGACCTGCTGCGCGCGGGCGTCGTCCCCGCCGAGATCGACGCCCGCCTGAACCGCACCGGTACCGTCGAGCAGCTAAAGATAGTCGGCGCCTCTCTGATAAACGTTGAGCGGTACGGGGAAGCTCTGGTAGCCACAGTAGGCAAGGACGACTACGAGCGCACCGGCGCCACCGAACTAGACTCTAAAGAGTCCATAGACCATCTCCGAACCGTGGCCGGGGTCGAGGTCGTCGCTCACCTGAGGGAGATCGAGGGTGGCACAAAAGGCTCCCTGCGGTCCGAGCGTGTAGACGTCGGCGAGGTTGCCCGCATCTTCGGCGGCGGCGGACACCGGTTGGCGGCGGGGTACACCACTCCAAAACCGCCCCACGAGGCCAAAGAGGATTTGCTCCGAGCTCTCAAAGGCGTCGTGAACCTTCGGGACGGGTCCGGCGGAGGCGCCGGATAGGCGCGCCCGTCCCTCTCGACGGCGCGCTCCTCCTGGACAAGCCGTCCGGCATCACCAGCGCCCGGGCGGTATCACGGGTGAAACACCTCTTACCCGGGAAGACGAAGATAGGGCATACCGGCACCCTCGACCCTCTTGCCTCCGGCCTCCTCGTCCTCCTTATCGGCCGCGCCACTCGCCTCTCCCGCTACATAACCGGACTCGACAAGTCTTACACCGCCACCGCCCGCCTCGGCGCCGTCTCCGACACCTTAGACGCCGACGGCAACGTAACCCCCCTGCCAGATTCCCCTCTGCCCGACGAACCCGCCCTCCGCGCTGCCACGAGGCTCTTCACGGGCGAGGTTCTCCAGACCCCGCCGATGGCCTCAGCCGTCAAGGTAGGGGGCGAACGTCTCTACAAGCTCCACCGCCGCGGCGAAGAGATAGAACGCCAGAGCCGACCCGTAACCGTCCACTCCTTCGAGCTACTCTCCCTCGATGCCCGAACCGCTACCTTCACCGTCTCCTGCGGCAGCGGCACCTACGTCCGCACCCTGATAGCCGACCTGGCCGAATCCCTACATACCGGCGCCTACCTGACCAGCCTCCGACGCATACGTGTGGGCCACCTCACGCTGGAGAACGCCGTAGCGCCCGAAGACCTCTCCCCTGAAACCTTATATAACCACATAATACAAACAAGGGATGTGGTAAGTTTTCTGCCGGCGGTAGAGGTCTCTGCAGGGGACCGATCCGGGGTATGTAACGGCCGAAAGCTGGGGTTGTTTGGTCTCTCCGGGAGTTATCGGGTCGAGTTTGGGGGGGAGTTGTTGGCGGTCTACAGGGATGGGGACGGGGCGGCCAGGGCGGAGGTCGTGCTGTGCGCAGGAGTATCGTAAGGGTGCGGGGCGATGAGGGACAGCAGTGGTGGCGGGCATGAGCGTCTCGCCTGCGGGTGGTGTCGTGGTCGCTCTGGGGAACTTCGACGGGGTACATCTCGGGCATGCGGCGGTGGTGGGGCGGGCTGTCGAGGAGGGGAGGAGGAGGGGAGTACGCTCGGTGGCGCTCACCTTTGATCCGCACCCGCGGGCAGTCCTACGTCCGGGGAGTGAGCCGAAGGTGTTGACCATGCCGGACGTGCGAGAGGAGTTGCTGCTGGGGCACGGGGTGGACGAGGTGCGCACTATCCGGTTCGACAGAGATCTCTCGAAGAAAAGTCCATGGGAGTTCGTGCGGGACGTGCTCGTCGGGGAGCACGGGACCGGGGCGGTCGTCGTCGGGGAGAAGTTCAGGTTTGGATATAGGGCGTCGGGTGACTTCGAGGACTTGCGGCGGTACATGCGCGAGCTCGGCGGGGAGGCTTATGCCGTACCTATCTACGCTTCAGGGGCGGATGTTAGTTCGACCAGGATACGCGACCTGCTCGCCGGGGGTGAGGCGCGGGAGGCCGCGAAGCTTCTCGGGAGGGCGTACCTACTGCGCGGCAAGGTGGTGGAGGGGGACAAACGAGGCCGGAGCATCGGCTTTCCCACGGCCAATGTCCTGTCCGACCCGCGCGCTCTCGTGCCGGGCCGGGGCGTTTACGCCGGATATGTGACGTTCGGCGGCGAGCGTTACGGGGCGTGTATCAACGTCGGGCTCGCGCCGACCTTCGACAGGCGGGAGAGCAAGGTCGAGGCGCACCTCCTCCATTTCGAGGGGGACCTGTATGGAGAGGTCGTTGACGTAACGTTCGAGGAACACCTGCGGCCGGAGATGCGGTTCGATTCGGTAGGGAAGCTAAAGGAGCAGATAGCTCGGGATGTCGAGACAGCGCGGAGGTTGGTCGGCGGGAGTGCTTGATGCATGTGGTAGCATGTATACGATTAGAGAAACAGGTTGATGAGCGAGAGTAGAGAGAAAAGAGGAGAAGAGGCAGTTGGCGGTAGTGGAGAACAAAGTGGGAATAATCCAGGAGCATGCGACGCACGACGGCGACACGGGGTCGCCCGAGGTGCAGGTCGCGCTGCTCACGACGCGCATCCGGCACCTTACCGAGCATCTGCGCGAACACAAGCACGATTTCCATTCAAGGCGGGGTCTCTTGAAGCTGGTGGGCCAGAGGCGCCGTCTCTTGAAGTACCTGCAGAAGAAGGACGTCGAGCGCTACCGGACGCTCATTTCAAAGCTCGGGCTGCGCCGCTAGGGCGAGTGTTAGCCTTCCTTTCGCTGCATCGTTAGAAACAAAGAGGAGAAAAAGAATATGCGTTTAGAGATACCCGTAGGCGAGCGGACGATGGTGCTCGAAACCGGGAAGCTCGCCCGTCAGGCGGGCGGTTCCGTAATGGTTCAACTAGGGGACACCGTAGTCCTCTCGACTGCGACGCGGTCGCAGAACCCGAGGCCGGGGGTAGACTTCCTGCCCTTGAGCGTCGATATCGAGGAGCGGATGGCGTCGGCAGGAAAGATTCCGGGCGGCTTCCTGAAGCGTGAAGGTAGGCCCAGCGACAGGGCCATACTCACCGCGCGGCTCACCGACCGGCCCATAAGGCCGCTCTTCCCAAAGGGGTACCGCAATGAGATCCAAGTCATCGGTACCGTCTTCGGGGCCGACCAGGAGACGCCGTATGACACGGTGAGCATGGTCGGGGCGTCCGCGGCCCTCTCTCTCTCGGACCTGCCGTTCGACGGGCCGATAGGCGCCGTGAGGGTCGGGCGCTCGCTCGACGGGGAGTTTATCCTCAACCCGACGTACGCCCAGATCTCCGAGAGCGACCTCGATCTCGTGGTCGCGGGGACGAAAGAAGCGATCACGATGGTCGAGGCCGGGGCGAACGAGGTCCCGGAGAGCGTGATGGTCGACGCCATGCTCCTCGCCCAGGAGACGATAAGCCAGCAGGCAGAGGCGATAGAGCGCTGGGCCGCCGAACACGGCAAGCCCAATCAGGAGTTCGCGGCCGCCGCCGAGAACCCGTTCCTCGCCGAACTGAGGGAGCGCTACCTCGACCGCGTCAAGGACGCCCTAATCAACCCCGACCGCAGGGTCCGCCACGGGGCGCTCGACGAGCTGCGCGCGGAGGTCACCGAGGGGCGCGAGCCCGAGGAGGCCGAGCAGCTACAGGCCGCCATCAGCATCTTGCAGAAAGAGGCGTTCAGAAAGCTGTATCTCGAGGACCGCAAGAGGACCGACCTCAGGGCGATGAATGAGATCCGTCCGAACACCGCCGAGATAGGCATAATACCACGTGTCCACGGCACGGGGCTCTACACCAGGGGCGAGACACAGGTACTAAGCTCGCTAGCTCTCGCGGATCTCGGTCTCTCGCAGAGGCTCGACACCATAGAGCCGACCACGGGCAAGCGTTACATGCACCACTACAACTTCCCGCCCTACTCCACCGGCGAGACCGGCAGGGTCGGTAGCCCAAGGCGGCGGGAGATCGGGCACGGCGCTCTGGCCGAGCGGGCGCTGCTACCGGTGCTCCCCGCTGAGGACACTTTCCCTTACGCTCTACGAATCGTCTCGGACGTCCTGGAGTCGAACGGCTCCTCTTCGATGGGGAGTGTGTGCGGCTCGACGCTCGCGCTCATGGACGGCGGCGTGCCGATCAAGGCGCCTGTGAGCGGGGTTGCGATGGGGCTCGTCAAGGAGGGCGACGACTACGTCATACTGACGGACATCCAGGGCCTCGAGGACCACATGGGCGACATGGACTTCAAGGTTGCGGGGACGCGGGACGGCATCACCGCGCTCCAGATGGACATGAAGATCACTGGCGTCTCGGCAGAGCTTCTGCAGGAGGCGCTGGAGCAGGCCAAGCGGGGACGTCTTCAGATCCTCGACGTCATGCGCGACACCATCGCCGAGCCGAGGACTGAGGTCTCCGACTTTGCGCCGAGGGTCGAAGTGCTCAAGATCCCGACCGACAAAATCGGGCTGCTCATCGGTCCCGGCGGAAAGACGATCAACGCCTTGCAGGAGCAGTTCACTGTGAACATCTCCGTGGAGGATGACGGGACTGTGTACATCGCGGGCGAGGGCGTCGCAGCCAAGGACGCTGCGGCGGCCGTAAACGGTATGACAAAGGACGTAGAGGCCGGGGAGATCTACACCGGCAAGGTCGTAAAGACCACCAACTTCGGCGCCTTCGTCGAGCTCACGCCGGGCCGCGATGGGCTCGTGCATATCTCGCGCCTCGCCCCGGGTAAACAGCGGGTCGAGAGGGTAGAGGACGTAGTCGCCGAGGGGGACCGCATAAAGGTCCGCGTCCTCGAGATAGACAAGCAGAAGCGTATCTCTCTGGAGAAGCTGGAGGACTAGGGGACCTATGAGCGAGAGGAACATAAACGAGAGGGAGCTTCCGGGGGGGCTAAGGGTCTTCTCGGAGCCCCTGAAAGAGGCGACGAGCGTCTCCCTTGGGGTCTGGATCCGTGCGGGCTCCCGTGACGAGCGCGAAGAGGTAGCCGGCATCACCCACCTCATGGAGCACATGCTCTTCAAGGGCACGCCGCAGATGAACGCGCTGCAGATAGCAGAAGCCTTCGAGGGCATAGGAGCCCAGGAGAACGCGGCGACCGGCGAGGAGTACACGGTGCTGTATGCCCGTTTCCTGCCCGAGCACCTCGAACGCGCCCTCGACATCATGGCTGACATGGTCACGCGGCCTACTCTCGTGGACCTGGAACGGGAGCGGGAGGTGATCGTCGAGGAGATCCGGATGTATGAGGATAGGCCGGACCAGATGGCTGACGAGTACCTCTCCGGCCTGATCTTTTACGACGACCCTCTCGGCCGCCCCATTATAGGATCCGCCGAGACGGTGCGCGGCGTGAACGAGGATGTTTTGAGGGGCTTCCACGGGCACACCTACGCCGCCCCGAACATCTTTGTCGTAGGCGCGGGTAAGCTGGATAGTGGCGAGCTGGAGCGCATGGTCGAGGAGAAGTTCGCGGGACTCCCCGAAGGCGAGCCGTTCGCCCGGAAGGTCCGGTTCACACCGCCCGAGAGTCGTTTGTCCTACAGGTTCAAGGAGACCGAGCAGTACCACGTGGCGATGGGTGCTCTGGGTCTGCCCGCCAGCAGCGAGGACCGCTTCGCGATGAGCGCGCTCAACAACGTGCTCGGCGGCGGCATGAGCAGCCGTCTCTTCCAGGAGGTGCGCGAGAAGCGCGGGCTCGCCTACGCCGTGTACTCGTATCATCAGGGCTACTCCGATACCGGCGCCGTCAAGATGTACGTCGGCTCCACTACCGGCAACGTCGAGGAGGCTGTCAAGGTCATCGCAGGCCAGCTCGATAAGATACGGGAGGAGACCATCACCAGCGAGGAGCTCCGCAGGACTAAGGAGCAGCTCAAGAGCTCGACCATCCTCGCCATGGAGAGCACCGCCACGCGGATGACTCGTATCGGTCGGAGCCTCATCACGCACGCCGAGCTGTTGACGCCCGAGGAGATCTCCGCTCGCATAGACGCCGTGACCGCCGACGACATAAAGCGCCTCGCCAACGAACACCTGCAACTAGACAACATGCACCTGGCCGCCGTTGGTCCCAAAGAGCTAGACCTCGGCCAACGGCTGGCCAGTTAGACAGCTTAGAGCGGCCAACCATCGTTGATGGTCGACCAGCTTTTTCGAGGAGGTAACGAACACTGTTAGATAAAAAAACTTTGCAGGTCATTCCCCTGGGAGG
Organism: Rubrobacter sp.; assembly: GCA_016781885.1. Taxonomy (GTDB): domain Bacteria; phylum Actinomycetota; class Rubrobacteria; order Rubrobacterales; family Rubrobacteraceae; genus Rubrobacter_F. Next base: position 8,359 of record JADDPM010000020.1, on the reverse strand, counting down.
ACTCGGGGAGATCGGCAAAAATATGACCGCCGTGCGCCAGGAGAGTGGCATCGTCCTCGTGGACGCCGGCATGTCCTTCCCGGACGAAGAGATGCCGGGTATAGACCTCGTCTTGCCGGACTTCTCGTACCTTAGGGAGCACCGGGACGAGTTAAAGGGAATAGTGCTCACCCACGGCCACGAGGATCACGTAGGGGCCCTCCCGTACCTATTGCGCGAGTTCAACGTCCCCGTCTACGGCACTAAGCTCACGTTAGGGCTCGTGCGTCCGAAGCTCGCCGAGCACGGAATCAAGAAGGGAGACCTCAGAGAGGTCAAGGCGGGCGATACACAGAAGCTCGGCGGCTTTGATCTGGAGTTCATCAACGTCAACCACTCCATCCCGGACGCGGTGGCCGTGGCGCTGCGCACGAACGCCGGCCTGATCGTCTTTTCCGGCGACTACAAGATAGACCTGACGCCCATCGAGGGCGAGCCGATGGATCTCTCCCGCTACGCTGCTCTGGGTAACGAGGGCGTGATTGCTTACTTTGGCGATTCGACCAACTCCGAGCGTCCCGGCTACGTGCCCTCGGAGCGTGTCGTCAGCGAGACGCTCAACCGGGTGATAGAAGCGGCCGAGGGGCGCGTGATCGTCGCATCCTTCGCCTCGCACCTGCACCGTGTCGGGCAGGTTATCGAGGCGGCCAAGCGGTGCGGCAGGCTCGTCGGGGTAACGGGCAGGAGCATGATCCGCAACGTGGAGATAGCGCGCCAGCTCGGTCATGTGGACCTGCCATCCTCGATGCTCGTCGAACAGCGGGACATCAACAAAGTTCCCGACAGCGACATCGTGATCCTGACGACGGGTTCCCAGGGTGAGCCGCTCGCGGCTCTCAGCCGCATCGCCGCCGGCACTCACCGCACGATAGAGGTCGGGAAGGGCGACACGGTCGTGATCTCAGCGCACCCGATCCCCGGCAACGAGCGGGGAGTCGCGCGTACGATCAACAACCTGATGAAGCGGGGGGCGGACGTCCACTATAGCCCGCTGGAGCCGGTGCACGTCTCGGGTCACGGTGCCCAGGAAGAGCAGAAGATCGTGCTCTCCCTCCTGAAACCGAAATTCCTCGTGCCCGTCCACGGCGAGTTCAGAATGCTCAGGCACCACGCCAACACAGCCGAAGCAATGGGCATCCCAAAGGAGAACATCTTCATCCTTGAGAACGGAGAACCGGTCGAGTTCAAGGACGGGAAGGCACAGCGTCTCGACCCGGTCTCGTCGGGTATATTCCTGGTAGACGCCGGGAGCGTCGCTGACACCTCCGAGGCGATCATGCGCGAGCGCCAGCAGCTCTCCGAGGAGGGGATGTTTATAGTCGTGGCGCGGATCAACGCTCAGAGCGGCGAGCTTCTCGGTCCGCCGGACGTCATAAGCCGCGGCTTCGTAGACCCACAGGCCCAGAACGGGCTCGTGGACGACTCGATCGACATCGTCACGAAGACCCTGGAGCGCACCGCCAAGCAGCGCGTCACCGACTGGAGCGAGCTGAAGAAGGCGATACGCAAGGACCTCTCGGGCTTCCTCTCCCAGAAGACGCGTAAACGCCCGATCATCCTGCCCCTAATAGTTGAGGTCTAGAAGGCTGCACGCACTACATGGAGCGCCCGCCGCTGACCCTGGCTCTTCTGCGCTAGACTGAGCCTCATGGCTACGAACAAACGGGCCACCAGACGGCCTGCAAAGAAGTATCCGAGCAAGGGCCGCAAAGCCTCCAGCCGCAACAAAACTAGCTTGAGCGTGGCTCTCCTCCTTAAACGGGCCGTAAGCCGCGAGGTCGTCGGGGCCGTCCTGCTCGTCGCGGGGCTGTTCTTTACCGCCGCGTTCCTGACCGGACGCGGGGCTTTTCTCGGCGAGGCCGGCATTAGCGGGGCTACGCACCTGGCGGGCCTCGCCGGCCTCGCGTTCGCCCCGCTCGCTATGCTCGCCGGCCTCCTCCTGCTGCTGGACCGGCTCCCATGGGGAAGAACCGTCGGCGTGGCTCTCCTCCTGCTCGTCGTCGCTACGACTCTGGCCGCCGGTCTCTCGCCGGAGCTACGCTTCGAGCCGTCTGCCTATCAGAACCGCGGTGGTTTCCTCGGAAGCGGCGTGTACGAGGCTATAGAGGGCGCAGGCGGCATGGTCGGGGCAGCCTTCGTGCTCGTGGCGCTCTTCGCCCTCGCCCTTTCGCTGCTGACCGGCATCTCCCTCGTCACGGTCGCCAGGGCGGCGAGCGACGTCGCCAAGTCCCTTTACGAGAGACTACACATGCTGCGCGAGGATCGCCGCCGCAAGAAGGAACTGGTCCGCCGGTCTGCCCGCACCCTTCGGGAAGAACCACCAGCTCTGGAAGAGCCCTCTTCCCACGACCCACCTTCCGAGGACCCTTCTCGGAAGGAGCCGGCGGATGAGGGGTTCGAGGTAGTGTTGCCGGAGCCGTCGGAGGCGGCGGGGTTCGAGGAGGAGCGGGAGGTTGTCCCCGGAGAGTATGCGCCGCCATCGATGTCTCTGTTAGGGCTCGGGCGGGGCAACCCCGAGCACGACGCCGGGGGGACGAGCCGGAGGCTCACACAGGCGCTCGCCGAGCTCGGGGTAGAGGCGCAGGTAGTGCGCGCGGTCGTGGGGCCTCGGGTGACCCGCTACGAGTTGCGCCTGGGGAGCGGCGTAAAGGTCGGCAAGGTCAGGAACCTTCAGCAGGACATAGCTTACGCCCTGGCGGCGACGGAAGTCCGCATACTCGCCCCGATCCCTGGCAAGAGCGCCGTCGGTGTGGAGGTCCCGAACACCCGCCCGGCGATGGTCACTCTGGGCGATGTTTTTCGGGAGTACCCGAGCGCCAACGACTGGAGCCTGCCCGTCGGCCTCGGCAAGGACATCTCGGGGCGGGCGGTCTTTCTGGACCTCGCCGAGATGCCCCACCTCCTTGTCGCGGGCACCACGGGGAGCGGTAAGAGCGTCATGCTAAACGGCCTCCTAACCTCGCTCCTCCTGACCACGGATCCCCGACAGGTCAAGATGGTGCTCATAGACCCGAAGAGAGTCGAGCTCTCGCAGTTCGCCCGGGTGCCGCATCTCATAACCCCCGTCGTCACCGACGTGAAGAAGGCCGCGAACGCTCTCAGTTGGGCGGTCGCGGAGATGGAGCGGCGCTACGAGGTCTTGGAGACGATGGGGGTGCGTTCGCTGGAGGGCTACAACGACCGGGCCGAGAGGCAGATGCCCTACGTGATCGTAGTCATAGACGAGCTCGCGGACCTGATGATGACGGCGGCGGCCAAGGTCGAGGACGCGGTCATAAGGCTCGCCCAGAAGGCGCGGGCGGTAGGTATCCACCTTGTGGTGGCGACGCAGCGGCCAAGCGTGGACGTTATAACAGGTATGATCAAGGCTAATATCCCGAGCCGCATCGCCTTCGCTGTCTCCAGCCAGATCGACTCCCGCGTGATCCTGGACGCCTCGGGAGCCGAGGCCCTCCTCGGCCAAGGCGACATGCTCTACAAGCCGGTCTCGGCCTCGCGCCCCTCCCGCGTGCAGGGCGCCTACATCTCCGAGGCCGAGGTGGATCGTGTCGTCTCCGCTTGTTCACAGAGTGTCGAGGCCCGCTACATCGAGGAGGTGACGGAGCCGAAGTCTGATAAGGAGGAGTCCACGGAGCCGGAGGACGACCTCCTCCCCGAGGCGGCGAACTTCGTGGTTACCACTCAGCAGGCCTCTGTGAGCGCGGTACAGCGCCGCTTCAGGGTCGGCTACTCCCGCGCCGGCCGTATCATAGACGCTCTCGAGCGTAAGGGTGTGGTCGGCCCCTACGAGGGCTCGAAGAGCCGCTCTGTGGTCGCCACGGAGCTCGACCTGACGAGTATCTTCGGCGACGACGGCGAGGGCACATCCTATCACCCGGGTGACGGGGCCGACCGTCCTCCGGCTCGCGAGGGGGGACTCTAGGGGAGGTCCGAACCATTATCGCGGGGGCTGCATGCTTTGTGATAATCTCCTCACTATGGAAGGTGGTGAACGGGACAATCTCGGGCAGGACGAGAGGCAGATCGGTCCTCTCCTGGAGAAGAAGCGGACGGAGAAAGGTCTCTCCTTGAAAGACGTGGAGCAGGCTACAAAGATCCGAACGCGTTACCTGGAGGGGCTCGAGCGCGAAGACTTCTCCATGCTCCCGGACCACATCTACACCCGCGGCTTCCTGAAGACCTACGCGAACTTCCTAGGCCTCGACGGAGAGAGGCTCTCCCGCGAACTCAAAGAGCGTCGCTCCCCGCGCCGCGAGCGGCAGTTTAACTACGAAGAGTCCCCGGCGAACAGCTTCGAGCAACCCCTCATGTCCCCGGGTGGCATCGGAGTCGAGCGCCGGCGAGTCTCTGGCGCTACCGTCCTCACCATAGCGTTAGCCGTGCTCGTGCTCGCCGCCGTTATAGGAGCCCTCTACTACATAGGCACCCGCTCCCAGCCCGCCGAGACCTCAGCCGAAGACCCGGCTCCAGCCCAGGAGGAGGAACCCGCCGAAGAGCCTGCCGCCGCCCCCGAGACGGACAGGCCCGCAGCCCAGAGCGCGGACGAGCCGACCATCGCCCCAGAGGCCGTTCCGGAGACCGTGCAGGTGACGGTTAGCGTCCGGGATCTCCCCGCGGGGCTTACCATCACGGCGGACGGGTCGGTCGTCCACGACCGGTTCGCCCAACCCGGCTTCTCCCAGACGTTCGAGGCAAAGCGTCTCTTGAGCGTCTCGACCTCCAACGCTGGCTCGGTCGAGGTCGAGGTAGACGGCCAGAATATCGGCCGTCTGGGTAACTACGGGCAGCCAGTAACTCGCGAGTTCTCGGCGAGCCCCGGAGGATAGAAGCGCACCACAGGCCTTTTGCTTCTTGGGAGGCCCAGCCGCCTACAGTATAATCCGCCCGTACCAAAATGATTATCGAAACGGCTCACTGGAGGGTATGTTGGACAAGACAAAGGCTATAGGCGCCGCCGTCACGCAGATAGAGCGGCAGTTTGGCAAGGGTTCGATCATGCGCATGGGCGACGAGCCCCCCCAAAGGGTCGCCTCGATCTCCACCGGCGCCCTGGCGCTCGACTTGGCTCTAGGTGTCGGCGGCGTTCCCAGGGGCCGCGTCATCGAGATATTCGGTCCCGAGTCAAGCGGTAAGACTACCCTCTCCCTCCACATAATCGCCGAGGCCCAGAAGGCTGGCGGCCTCGCCGCGTTCATCGATGCCGAGCACGCTCTCGACCCAACCTACGCCGAAGCCATCGGTGTCGACGTCGAAAACCTCTACTTCTCCCAGCCCGACAACGGCGAACAGGCCCTGGAGATCGCCGACACCCTTGTCCGCTCCGGCGCCCTCGACCTCGTCGTCATCGACTCCGTGGCCGCCCTCGTCCCTAGAGCTGAGATAGAGGGTGAGATGGGCGACTCGCACGTGGGACTTCAGGCTCGACTTATGAGTCAGGCTTTGAGGAAGCTCTCCGGTTCGCTCTCTCGTTCGGGGACGACGGCGATCTTCATCAACCAGTTGCGGGAGAAGATCGGGGTGATGTTCGGCTCTCCGGAGACGACGCCGGGTGGTCGGGCGTTGAAGTTCTATTCCAGTGTGCGGCTCGACATCAGGCGTATAGGCGCTTTGAAGGCCGGCAACGACACGGTCGGCAACCAGACGCGCGTCAAGGTAGTCAAGAACAAGGTTGCGCCGCCGTTCAAGGTGGTCGAGTTCGACATCATGTATGGCGAGGGCATCTCCAGAGAGGGGAGCTTGTTGGACATAGGCATCGAGCACGGCGTGGTGCAGAAGTCCGGCGCATGGTTCGCTTACGGCGACGAGCGGCTTGGCCAGGGCCGCGAGAACGCCAAGCAGTTCCTCAAGGAGAACGACGAGGTGCGCGGGCGCATCCTAGCCGAGATCTACGAGCAGCTCGGCTTCGACCAGCCGGCCGGCTCGGTGGACGGCGCGGCTCGAGAGGGTGTCGAGGAGCCTGCGGATAGCCTGGCCTAAAGGGTCTGGAGAAGAAGGGGTGGGATGCCGGAAGTAACCGGCGTCGTCGAGCGCCGTGGTAGGGCGAAGGTCTTCGTTGACGGCGAGTTCTGGGCGGAGTTAGATCCCGCTGTCGCGGTCGAGCGCGGCCTCCGGGAGGGGGCTGCGTTCTCGTTGGGGGAGCTCGCCGAGGCGAGGGTGGCGGGGGAGCGGCCGCTGGCGATGAACCGGGCGCTCCACATACTTGGGTACCGGGCGCGCGCCGTGGGCGAGTTGCGCGAGAGGCTCGTGCGGGCCGGGTACGCGGTGGAGACTGTAGACGCGGTCGTGGGGCGGCTGGAGGAGCTCGGGTACCTTGACGACGAGGAGTTCGCCCGCGAGACAGTGCGCGGTAAGGCGCGTAGATACGGGCCGCGCCGTATCATTGGGGAGCTCCGTCGGAGCGGGGTAGACGAAGGGGTGGCGCGTGAGGCGGTAGAGGAGGAGTTCGCGGAGCGCTCCGAACACGAGGCAGCCCTCCAAGCCGCTCGTCGGCTGTATAATACCGGAGGAGGCTCGGAGGCTTTAGCGCGCCGGGTCTACGGTTTCCTGATGCGACGGGGCTACTCGGCTGGGCTATGCGCCGAAGTTGCCCGCTCGTACCGCCGGGAGACCGGAGAGTAAAGACCGGAGATACCGACCGCCGCCACGGCGACGGGGTCATAGGACCCGGTCGCCGTGGCGGGCGGCTTTTGGAGGAAAATCTATATGAACGTTTTGCTGCTGGTCCTGGGGCTGGCCGCCGGTCTCGCGCTAGGCGCGGCCGCGGGGTACTTTTATTACAGATCTAAGGTGGCCGCGCGCCAGGCCGAGGCTCGCGCCGACGCGCGCTCCATTATCGAGGACGCCGAGCGCACCGCTGCGACCTCCCTCCGTGAGGCCGAGCTTGCGGCCAAGGAGTTGGCGCTCAAAGTAAAGGACGAGGCGGAATCGGAGATACGGTCTCGCCGGGCCGAACTCGCCCGTGTGGAGGAGCGTCTCGAGAACCGCGACGCCTCCCTCGACCGACGCGACTCCGAACTCGATCGGGAGCGCCGTGAGATGGGACGCCGGGAGGAGAGGATACGTGAGCGCGCCGCCGAGCTGGAGGCCCGCGAGGCCGAGCAGATGAAAGTCCTGGAGGAGATCGCCGGCCTCACCCGTGCCGAGGCCGAGCGCAGGCTGTTCGCGGAGCTCGAGACGGAGCTCGAAGACAGGCTCGGGCGGATGGTGCGAGACAAGACGATGGAGGCGGAGGAGAAGGCGGATGTCGAGGCGCGGCGAATCACGGCGACGACGATGGAGCGGCTCGCCTCGGACGTTACCGCCGAGTCCACTGTGAAGGCAGTTGCGTTGCCCTCGGACGATATGAAGGGTCGGGTCATCGGGCGCGAGGGGCGAAATATCCGGGCCTTCGAGGCCGCTACGGGCGTGGACGTCATCATCGACGATACACCCGAGACTGTCGTCATCTCCAGCTTCGATCCGGTGCGGCGTGAGATCGGGCGCGTCTCCATGGAGCGGCTCGTGCAGGACGGGCGCATCCACCCGGGCCGTATCGAGCAACTCGTCTCAAAGGCCAAGAAGGACGTCGAGAAAGAGATGAAAGCCGCCGGGCGCCAAGCGCTCTACGACGCCAAGATATCCGGCGGTATGCACAACGATCTTCTCCGGCTCCTCGGGGCGCTGAAGTACCGCACCTCCTACGGCCAGAACGTCCTCGCTCATTCGGTCGAGGTTGCGAACCTCTGCGGCATGATGGCGGCCGAGCTTGGCGCGAACGTAAAGCTGGCTTGCCGCGCCGCCCTGCTACACGACGTTGGCAAGGCGATAGACCACGAAATCGAGGGTACCCACGCCCTCATCGGGGGCCGGTTCGCCAAGAAGTCCGGTGAGCCTGACGACGTAGTGCGGGCCATCAGCGCCCACCACCACGAGATCGAGATGGAGAGTGTCGAGGACGTGCTGGTCGCGACCGCTGATGCGGTCTCCGCCGCCCGCCCCGGCGCGAGACGCGAGACGACGGAGACCTATATAGAACGCTTGCGTTCGCTGGAGGACATCGCGCTCTCTCACAGGGGCGTCGATAAGGCCTACGCGATACAGGCGGGGCGAGAGATCCGGGTGATGGTCCAGCCCTCAGAGGTGGACGACCGGATCGCCGCCAAGCTCGCCTTCGACATCTCCAAGCAGATAGAGAACGACCTCGAGTACCCCGGCCAGATCAAGGTGACGGTCATCCGCGAGAGCCGCGTCACCGAGGTCGCCCGCTAGAGGCGGCGACGGCTCCGTGGAGGGCCCCTACCGCGACCTCGGCGCCGGCTTCGCCCGCCTTACCGGCACGGAA
>JADDPM010000221.1 GCA_016781885.1 Rubrobacter sp. | reverse complement strand
ACGATGTAGATGAGGATGTTGGTGCCGCAGCGGGGGTGGAGACGACTCATTCGTTGTGCGCCTTTGAGGGTTACTTCGCCGTACTTCTCGTATGCGGAGACGGCCTTGTGCTCGGCGCCGTGGTAGCGGCCGATAGAGGAGAACTTCATGAACGCGAAGAAGAGGAGGAGGATGGGGAGTACCGGGAAGGCGGCGAAGAAGGCGAGGACCGCGCCTACGGGGCCACCTATGGACTCCGTGCCCGCATCCATAAGGAGCACGAAGAGGTAGAGGACGGCCATGATACCGACGAAGGAGACGAGAGCCCAGATCGAGCCAAGCATCTGTACGAGGATGCGGCCCCAAAGAAAGATCGAACGCAGGATGGGCCACTTGGAGATGCGCTCTAACATGCCTTTGGGCCGCCAGAGGTTCGAGGGATCTATCCAGATGTGGATCTTGCCGTCCCGCAGCTCGGCGGAGCTGCTGTAGGTGGGACCGAAGAAGTCCACCCCTCCCAGACGAGCCATTCCACCAAAGAGGAGCCTCTCCCCCCGATCAACCTCTCCCGCCAAACCCCTCCTTAGTACGCACGACTATTTAAATCCGCAACGAATAATAAACGATAGCGTGCCAAAAGGCGGGACTTTAGGCGTTGCCGGAGAACATGAGGCGTTGCCGGAGAACGTGCCTGGAGACCTATCTGTAGTAACATCGGCCCCAACGGAGCCGGGCGAGAGAGAGGCATCCTTTGGAATCCAGCTCGGGAACAACGCAGCGGCGCAACGTCTACATCGGGATCGGGCTGGCCTTCGCGCTCTTTCTCGCGACGTACTTCGTCTATCAGGTCCGCGCAATAATCCTGGTCCTGCTCTTGACGCTACTATTCTCGGTCCTGATCAGCGGACCCGTGGACTACCTGGCCCGTAGAGGGGTAGGACGGGGCATCGGGACCGCCCTAGTCCTGGCGGTCCTCGCCATCGTGTTTACCCTGATCGGCGTCTCGCTCGGCTCTGTGGTGGAGAGCCAGGTACGGGATCTCGTGGAGCAGGCGCCGACGCTTCTCTCGGACGTGCAGAGCCAGCTCGAGCAGCTACGAAACAGGCTAGGGTTGGAGACCGGGTTCTTCCAACCTGACCCGCAGCAGATCCTTGACTCCGCGCGCAGCTTCCTCTCCGGCGGCACCTTCTCGACGTTCGTGAGCGTGGGCGCGAGCGTCGCCAGCGTTCTCTCCTTCGGGGTGGTTATCCTGATCGCGACGATCTACTCCGTGGCGCGGCCATCGCCGCTGGTGAACGGGCTTGTGGCGCTGTTTCCGGCGGGCAGGAGACAGCGGGTGCGGCAGATCCTGTTCGAGATGTACAAGGCGGTCCAGAGGTGGTTCCTGGGCCAACTCGTCTCCATGACGATCATCGGCCTGCTCTTCACCATCGGCCTCTCCATAATCGGGGTGCCCTATGCGCTCCTCTTGGGACTCTTGAGCGGGCTTCTTGCCTTTGTACCGTTTGTGGGACCGTTGATCTCCGTGATTCCACCCATACTCCTGGCCCTGGTGGAAGATCCGATAATGGCGCTGTGGGTTATCGCCGCGTATGGTGTCGTGCAGTTCGTCGAGGGGAACATCGTCCAGCCGGTGGTGATGAGCCGCGCGGTCTCCCTCCACCCGGCGGTGATCGTCTTCGCGATCCTGATAATGGGCACCCTCTTCGGGTTCGTTGGCGTGTTCTTCGCGATCCCGCTGGTCGCCGCCCTCCACGTCCTGGTAATCGAGCTGTGGATTAAGCGGATGAACTCCCTGGGCACCGACCCGGACCCGCCGAAGGAGGAGCCGGAGGAGGAGGAGAACCCTAAGCAGAAGGTCGGCCGGTTGCGGCGAGTCGCAGGAGCCCTCTCCCGTCGCTCTTGAGCTCGCGCTCGGCGAGGAACCCCGTCGATACCCCGCCCCGCCGGAACGCCTCGTCCTCCAGGATAGCCAGGTGCAGCGGCTGCGTCGTCTCCAGACCCACCAGGGCGAACTCGTCGAGCGCCCGTGCCCCGCGTCTAATGGCTGCCTCCCTCGTCTTCGCGTGGACTATGAGCTTCGCGAGCAGCGAGTCGTAGTACGGGGCGACCTTGAAGCCGGCGTAAAGGTGCGAGTCCACCCGCACACCGGGGCCGCCGGGCGGGTTATAGAACTCCACTGGTCCCGTCTGGGGGAGGAAGCCACGCCGGGGGTCTTCGGCGTTGATCCTGAACTCCATCGCGTGCCCCCGCGCCGGCACCTCCCCCGAGACGGAGAGCCCCTCTCCAGAGGCGACGCCTAGCTGCTCGGCAACGAGGTCCACGCCGGTGACCATCTCCGTTACCGGGTGTTCGACCTGCAAGCGGGTATTCATCTCGATAAAGTAGAACTCGCCCCCCGCGTAGACGAACTCGACCGTCCCCGCTCCCTCGTAGCCGAGGTGCTCGACGAGCGTGGCGGCGGCGGCCTTCATGCCCTCGCGGGCGTCCTCCGGGAGCCCCGGCGCCGGGGACTCCT
>JADDPM010000099.1 GCA_016781885.1 Rubrobacter sp. | reverse complement strand
TCACCTTCCGATTAGCCTTTACCGGCATGACGAACTCTTTTTTCAGCTCCTTCTCCTTCACGCAGCGCATGTTCTCCGCCGAGACGTATCAGACGTCGTTTGGAATTTATCTGAGAGGCCTTAACAGGCTGCTGGATCAGCCTTCGCGGGGTTACAGAGTAGCGTTTTCGCAGCTATTTTTACCACTTTGGGGCCTCCGTAGTAGCCCTTAGCCGCTTACACTGACTCTTCTCAGACACCCTCTTGGACGTAGCGGAAATCGATACGGTTTTCCTCGCAAGCGGCCAGCATCTATGAAAGCGCTCGTTCTTTGGTGAAGCTTTTCCTGCGCTCCGTGCCCTACTTCCTATAAAGGCCCATTCGTCTTCTTTTCCATCTCTAAAGCCACTGGGACGAGACATCTCCCACCCGGTAGAGAGTGCAAAGCAGGTTGATGCCCTTGATGCTCCGTCCCTGGCTGTAGTCGTAGTGCCAGCAGAGCAGCTCGCTCCCGTCGGTAGGTAGACGGGCAGAGCGACCTGACCGAGGAGACCCTGGATCATCTGGAGGGCTATCACGGCTCGCGTCCGGTCCGGATCGGGAACAACGCCTACCATCAGCTACAGCTCGACATCTATGGCGGACCATGATCGGCATCGCCCGGGCGGCCTACGTAGACCAGGCTCGGCAACCTACGATATCCATAATGGTCCAGTGCCCGTCGACATGGTCGAAGTGGAAGTGCGGCAGCGCAAGCGGTACATAGCTAACACCCTCCGCGACGGCGTCCGGCAGGGCATCGAGAAGACCAAGAGCCTGGGCCTGCTGCTCGCGCACTACCACTCACTGCGACTGAGAAGTAGCGCGCAGGAGACCGGCGGCCTTATGACGGTCTTCAACATCAGTCGATAGCCGGGCGGAACGAGGTTTCGCCGTTGTTGAAGGCACAGCGCCCAAACCGCGTTCGGCGAAGCTGGCGGACTGCCAGCGTTCTTCTCTAAGAGGCGACGCGCCTGACCGGTGCTCTGCTGGGCGGAGGGTCAGGCCTTTCTGTACTGCGTCGTCACCTTATGGGTGCCGTCCGGCAGGCTCTGTAGCTGGTAGTCACCGAAGAGGATCGGGTCGGCACTAACGAGGCAGAGGAAGAGCCGTACGGCGAGGGTTCGGATCTCGCTCTCCGCGTGCTCGTCGGCTCGCATCTCGATTATGTGGCGCAAGGCCCGGACGTTCCCGGTGAACACCATCGGCGCCTCGGTCTCGTTTGGCAACAGAGAGCGCGCCGTCTGCTGCACCTTCTTGCGGGCGTCGGTCCGGTACTCGGCGTCGAGCAGCGCCTCTCCCCTCTCCTGCCGCTCCAGCAACCGCCCCGCCATCTCCTCGTACTCCGCCGCCGCCCCATCCACCCGCTCCTCGAAGAGCCGGTGCAGCTCTCCGTCATCCTGGTACTCGGGCCGCTCCACGAAGCGCAGCACGCTCCCCGAGACGTACCGCTGAGAGATCTGCGAGATCCCGACGCCGGCGCGATGCCGGACCAGCTCGTGCGTGACGCTGCGGCTGATTCCGTAGAGCAAGAAGCTAAAGCTCGCGTGCTCCAACACGCTTCCGTGCCCCGCCGACGTGAGCCGCTCGAAGTATGCGGCGGCCTTCTCGTTGGTCGTGCGCCGGGGGCCGAATGATGCGTAACACAACTGTCCCGCCGTCTTGCATAGCTGCGAAGAGTCGGGCAGCTCGGTCGGGTCGTCGATATACGCCGGGAACCCTAGCTCCGGGTCGAAGCCTTCCAGAAAACCGTCGAGGCCTCGTACGTTGACTTGAGGTTTTGAGAGCATGACCAAACCGGGCGCTTTTAGATAAGCGGTTCCCGTTTGCGTGCGGGAGACTGGCGAGTGGATTGCCGGGAAGCCGTCCGCGACGGTCCCTCCCAAGTTTTCGAACAGCTCTCTCGTGCGTCCGCGCTCGGTGGTCTCCAAGTGGCTCCCTTCTCCGACTCGCTCGAGGAAAGGTTATCTTATCCGACGAAGATTATCTTCTTTCTAAGATACCCTCAGAGCTCCGCCGGCAACAGTTTGCCACTTGCGAGTCAATACTTTATTTTACGCCTGAGTCGGCGTTTAAAGGAGAGCGTCATAGAGGCGAATTCGCACGAGTATGTCTTGTGGATAATGCTGTTTGTCTACGCTCTGCACATACTCGAAGAACACACCCTAAACTGGCTGGACTGGGCGCGGCACGTGCTAAAGCTAGATCTTAGCTGGGCAGACTTCTATGTAACTAATTCGATAGTGGTGGTCGGCGGTATCTGCACGGCGATGATCGGCTGGCAACTACCCCAAATAAGCCTGACGTTTCCTGCGTTGGCGATAGTCAATGCGCTGCTGTTCCATATCGGTCCCACCCTTGTCCAACGACGCTTCTCGCCGGGTACGATTACAGCAGTCTTTCTTTTTCTGCCCGTCGGGGCCTGGTCATACTACGGCGCGTACCTCGACGATATTCTGACGATGAGGGTAGCTATCGTCTCCGTTTTGGGCGGAGCCCTCCTAATGGCCTATCCTATTTTCTTGTTGCGCTTGAAGCCGCGCCTGGCGGGTCACGAAAAGTAGCGTCCCAACCGCACGTATAGCTCTTTTCGCGGAGCTATACGGCCTCGGAGAGCGCGCGACGCAGGGTGCCGGCGTAGCGACCGGTGCGGATAGTCCTGAGGGCCTTTATCTCGACCTGCCGCACCCGCTCCTGGGAGAGCCCCAACGCCTCGGAGACCTCGCGCAGGGTACTGGTCTCGCCGCCGTCGAGCCCGTGGCGCATCTTGAGGATGCTGGCCTCGCGCTCGGGTAGAGACTTCACTGCCTCACGCAGGGTCCCCTCCCACTGCCCAACTTCGACCTCGACGTACTCGTCGCCGGAACTCTCGTCGGAGAGGAGGTCACCCATCTCGGCACCCTCCTCATCGGCGCTCCCGAGCCTCGCGTTGATGCTGCTAATGGGCTGGCCGACCTCGCGCAGCCTCCTCGCCTCCTCGGGCTTTACGCCGAGGCAGGCGGCGAGCTCCTCCTCGGTGGCGTCGCGCCCGAGCTCGATGGAGAGTTCGTTCTCGGCCCGCCTGAGACGGAACAAGGCGTCCACGACGTGACCCGGCAGGCGGACGGTGCGTGCCTGATCCGCGATAGCACGTGTGACGGCCTGACGGATCCACCACGTGGCATATGTCGAGAACCGGTTGCCCAAAGACGGGTCGAAGCGCTCGACTGCCTTTATAAGCCCCGCGTTACCTTCCTGAATGAGGTCCTCGAACAATACACCCCGTCCCCGGTACTTCTTGGCGATGGAGATCACCAACCGCAAGTTGGACTCCACGAGGCGCCTTCTGGCCGCCAGGTCTCCCTCATGGGCGCGTCGCGATAGCTCGCGCTCCTCGCCAGCGTCCAGCAGCCGCCCGCCCCGTATCCCTGCCAGGTACTGTGTGAGAGTATCTTGCGCCATCCCAGATCCTTTCTCAGTTCGCTAGCCAGTCGGCCAGCTCGTCGGCTTCTTTGCTACGCCGCCGGGTAACTTCCGCCTACTCGTGGCCCTCCGTGCGTGACGAACCGTTCCAGGACGCGTCCGTCAAGGCTGCTGGTAACGTGCCAGGCCAGGCCGCACGAAGGGCAACGCAACTCCAGAAGCCGCCTCTCGCCGCGCTCTACGACCGCCTCTTTCAGAGAATGTAGACAGCAGGCAGGCAGTCCCCGCACGTACACTTCGTCCTCCGGCCTATTCGCGGGGGCGAGGGTGGTGTCCGGCCTCAGGGCCTCTCTCTTCCCGGCCACTACGCGGCTCCCTTTCGCTCCCTATCGCTCGCGCGCTCGGTGAAGGCGCACTCCTCGGGCTCGACGGGCAGGGGCGCCTGCCAGGACGCGCCGCACGCCGGGCAGTCAAAGGAGCTTTCGGAGCTCGCGGCGTCACGCCGGCAGCATCCGGGGAGGTCTTCCTCGTACAGAGTCTCCCCGCCCAGAGAGGCCATCCAGAGGCGTCCCATTACGCCGCCCTCCCGGAGAGGCGCCCGATCCACTCGCTCGCCTCGCCCCGGGTGAGCTCGGAGACCGGCTTCCCGACCATCTCCTCGAACTTCCCGATCCCGTCCTCGACGACGTCCGCGATCAGGGCCTCCAGATAGTTGAGCTGCTTGCGCGTCGCCGGCAGGGCTTCCTTCGGAAGAGGCTCCCCGGGACGCTCATCTCTGCTCTCCCCAACCTGCGCCGGTGGCGCGGCGGATACCCTGGTCTGCTCCGCCCGGCCCCGCGCCGGAGCAGCAGGCTCCTCGCCCTCGCCGCCCAGCTCCTCCAGAGCCGTGACGCCGACATTGATCGCATCCCGCAAGGCCCGCGCCTTCGCCCGGGTCTCCGCCATCCTTATGATGTGCGGCGCTATCGCCCTTCCAACGTTCTGCGGGCTAGCATCCCCAATGCCGCTAAACTTCCCATCCTCCGTCCTGACCACGGCCCTGGCAACAGCGACCTCGCCGTTCTCGACGCTGGGTGCCTGCAGAAGCTCCGTCTCGATGCTCCTCAAACCCCGAGCATGAGCTTCGTCCAACAGCCCCGCGTACAGCACGAACCGCTTGCCCTGGCGCTCGATCATGTACTCTTCACGCATCTCGCTATACCTCCTCCGGTACTGTTGCACCGATACCGCTATCTTCACTGAAATGAGTGAAACTAAAGACAAAAAAGAACATCAGGCGATTCCTTCGTAGGAATATTGGCGGCCACCAGGGGCGGCGGTGTTCTTGTGACGGTGGATCAGGCCGAGCTTTACGAGGCGAGTGGCGCGGTTGTTCATGGCGGTGTGGTTGAGACCAAGCTTGGCGGCAAGGTCGGCATTGGTGATCGAACCGGCGTCATAGATCGTGCGTAGCGTCTCGACTAGATGCTCGGGCACCTCGCCCACGATCTCCGGGGCCGCGCCGGGCTCGTCCACGCGAATCATGGCGAGTCCCCGCTGCCGCAGCGACGCCTCGACGTTCTCCAACAGCTCCCGATCCTCTTCGACCAGTACTACGCGCCTCTCCCCATACTCCCCGCCCGCGACCCTCGATGCCAGTATCCCCAGCGCCTCGTCCGCGAACGAGTAGTCCATGAGCTCCACCCTCCGCGTGTCCACGTATAACACGCCACCCGACGGCAACCTCTCAAGGACCTCACCGAGCGCCTCACGCACCCGCCGGCCCGTACCCCGTGTCACCATCAGCCTCCCGCCAGCCTCGCCAGAGGTCACGTCAAAGATCTCGCGCCCCTCCTCAGCCACCGGGTCTATCCTCACTGTGTTCAGTGAAATCATATAAGGGGATTATAAGGGCCAAGCGATGCGAATGCAATAGCTTTTTGTGTCTGCCGGCGGTCAGTTTTCGGCCTTCGGCTTTCTGGTTTTTGACAGCGGCTGGTCGCTGCTGGCTATCCTCGGCAGGGAGACTCGGACGAAGGTGCCGGGGAAGGTGGGGACGTTGCGGGAGTTTGTACGGTCGCCGTAGTAGGTAATGCGGCCGGAGCCCGAGCGGAGGGAGAGAGAGCCGCCGGCGCGGGCGGAGATCTGTCCGACCACAGCGAGGCCGCCGCCACGTCCGATCTCCCCGGTCCCCGAGACCCCCATCTGGAGGGCGTGACGGAGCGCGTCGTTGTCCGTGCCGGCCTCAGCGTACTTGGGGTTGCGCGAGAGAGTCTCGCGGACGCCCACTCCCCCGTCGGCGATGGCGACGAGGACCTCCTCGCCCCGGCGCTCGCGACCGCCGCTCACGATGTGCTGGTAGGCCTGGACTGCGGCGTAGGCGCCGAAGGGCGAGCGGCCGTGCTCTACGGCATTCGCGCAGATCTCTGACAAAGTAGCGCAGATCGCGGCCCGCTCCCGCAGGCGATAGTCCTTGTTCGTGAGGATCTCCGAGATACGGTTGATGATGCCGGGGATCTCCTCTTCGGAGTGGAAGTTGATGAGCTCCTGGAGAGTCCCCGGGCTCCCCCGCCGCCGCTCTTCCAGGGAGGATACGTCCACGTTCGTCTCGATCCTATGTCCGAAAAGGCGGAAAAAGTCCATCCGCTCCAGGTAAGCCGGCACGTTGTGCCCCGAGAGCCTAACCCCGACGAGGCGCGAGCGAGAGATCAAGAACTCAAGCAGCGCCGCCAGCCCGCATAACCCGGCCGGCTCCACGAACTCCACCGTCCGAAGGTCCAGGACGACCGACCCCCCGTCTACCTTCTCCGCGCCCATAAAAGCCGGGTCGAGGCTCCCGAGGGTCAGAATCCCCCGCATCGCCCCCTTGCGCCGGATGTTCAACTCCAACTGCGTTCTCATCGAAGTTATTGTAATGTGTAACGCACCGTTTACCCCAACACTGGCTCATAGCGGGAACGTCGTATTCCGGGGAAAGGCCGGGGGACGCCCCAGCGTCAGGACACCCGAGAGCAGACAAATCGAAGTTAGCGTCTGTCGTCAGCAGAATCGGCGCAGTAGGAGCCGGTGGGCACCACGCCGATCCAGGTGGTAAGGCAGCCTGCTTCCGTATCGTCCCCGGGGCTCACCCAGTCTACCGCGATGCTTGCCACGAGTATAGTGGCGACGACCAAAGCGACGAAGAGCAGCGCCCTACCGGGACGTATGCCCCACTCATCCGCGACGACCAGTACTATTACCATGAACACCGTAGCGGCGGCCAGTACCCCCGTCAGGACGACGTTACCCACTACTCGCTCCCCTGCCTGGGACCAACGTGGCCCAAGCCAACGAGCCCGGACCGTTGGATGCTTCCTCGGCAGAGCCCTCAGTCGTCAGCACCAGCACTATCTGATGGTCTGATTCGCCTCGTAGAGCCACCCCCCCTTCTTTGTGGCCTTGATCTGGCCGGCAGTACCGCTTCGAGTCCTGGCGTCATTATGCTCCGTAGAGGCGGTCAAGAGATCCAAACTGCAACCGTGCGCGGCAAGCATCTCGCCCGGACGGCCTAACGAGACGCCATCGAGCGTGAAGCATCTCTCGGGGAACCGTTCCTCAAGCTCGTAGATGATTTCGTACACGCGTTTCACGAGGTCCGGGACGTGATCGGTGGGGGCGCTAACCTTTTCGCTCTCAAACGTCCTGCCGACGCCCTCGTGCCACGGATCGTTAACCTTCAGGCGCGCTGGCGGATGGTCTGTGCCAGGGCCTCCCTGATACGGTCGGGGGTGGCGCTCTCCGGAACGGTTAGATGAGCGTAGGACTCGTCGGTGCCCATCGCCTCGCTCAGAAAGCTGCTTAATCCGCGAGCGCGGCGGTCTATCTGAAGTATCAGGTCCACCGAGTCCTCGGAGGGGAACATGAGGACCTCCACCTCGTCGAACCTGCCGCGGAACTCCCCGGAGCCGGCCACGAACTCGAGCTCCTGGCCGAAGGGCAGCCGACGCCGCAGGCGATAGGGTAACTCCTCGTTCTCCGCCTCCCTCATATGGAAGCCCAGGCGCTGCATGGAGTCCAGGACTGACCGCATGGTGGGGTTGGGACGTATGGTAACGACGTCGCTGTCGGAAGGGTCGAACGCCATCCTTACGTCGAGGGCCGTCCGGATCCAGACGGAAGAACGGCCGAGCGTCAACGGCGTGTCGTAGGGCAGGCGGAAGGTGAACGGGATCTCCTCCTGAGAGTTCGCCCCGATGGTTCGGTGCCCGGAGACTGGGAAGCGTTCGATGGTACCGATCTCGGTGACCGTGTTGTCTCCCGACTCGCGCTTGTAGTAGGTCTGGACCTCGAGGCGGATGCCGTTCACCTCCTGCTCGGAGCCGCCGCCATTGACCTCGACGACCCCGCTCATCTCCTCGCCGGGCATGAGCTCGTCCCTTTCCAGCCTCGTGTCCACCGTCGCCGCTCCAACGCCTATGCTCGAAAGCAACCGTCCAAAACCCATCGTCTGCGCCCCCTTATCGCGCGACACCGTACCCCGGGTAGTATAGACGGCCGGTGGACGGTGTCGAAACCCGACCGCCATGGTCGGCAGGCTTGTTCAGCCGTCTCGCCAGCGTTCGTAGAAGATCTCGGTGTAGCGTTTGTTGTCGAAGCGGCTGATAATGGAGCCGTCGCCGCTCTCCTTGAAGCCACACTTCTCGAAGACGCGCTGCATGCGGACGTTGTGGGAGAGGGTCGATCCACGCACCACCCGCAGGCCTATAGTGTCGAAACAGTAGTCAACCAGTAGCCCTACGGCCTCGCTGGCGTAGCCGCGGCCGCGCAGGACTTTGGGCCCTATCTTTATGCCGACCTCGCACCCTTGACGACGGAAGTCGTAGAGGGTGGCAAGACCTATGGGCTCTTCCTCG
>JADDPM010000098.1 GCA_016781885.1 Rubrobacter sp. | reverse complement strand
GCTCGCCGCGACGGTGGTGCTGTGGGCCTCGGCGTATGCTGGCATTCGAGTCGGTCTCGCGGAGTATGGTCCGGGACAGGTGGCGTTGTTCCGCCTCCTCACGGCCTCCGTAGTGCTTGCGCTATACGCGCTCGTTACGCGGATGCGACTGCCGGAGGTCCGGGACCTCCCGGCTGTCCTCCTTTTGGGTTTCCTCGCCTTCGCCGTTTATCATGCGGCGCTCAATTTCGGGGAGCGGACGGTCGGCGCTGGGGCGGCGGGCGTGCTGATAGCCACGGCTCCCGTCATCACCGCGCTCCTGGCGGCGGTCGTGCTCCGGGAGAGGCTCAGGCCCTCGGGCCGGGTCGGGATGGCTTTGAGCTTCGCCGGTGCCGCCTTGATCTCCCTGGACGAAGGACGGAGCTTCTCCCTGGACCCGGGGGCCTTCTTGATACTGCTCTCGGCCGTGTGCGTGAGCGTGTACTTCGTCTTCCAGAAGCCGTATCTCGGGAAGTACGGCGCCCTCGCCTTCACCACCTATGCGATTTGGGCTGGCACGTTCTTCGCGCTCGTCTATCTGCCCGGCCTCGTTGCTCAGGTCGAAGTGGCCTCCGCGGGCGTCACGCTCACGATGGTCTACCTGGGCGTCTTCCCCACGGCGGTTGCCTACGTCACCTACGCTTACGCCTTCTCCCGCATGGACGCCTCCGTTGCGGCGAGCTTCCTCTACCTCGTACCGGTGCTGGCGTACCTGATCGCGTGGGTCTGGCTCGGCGAGACGCCGTCCTTGCTGTCCGTAGTAGGCGGCATGATCGTCCTCGCGGGAGTTTTTATGGTCAACCGGCGAGGCGGTTAGTTGATCTGTAGAATGCGGCGCGGCCACGACGCCAGATCTCAGGAGGCAGGACGGTTGGACTCTCCCCGGATACACCCCGAGGCCCTCATCGGATGCGTATGCTTGAAGGTGGCGGACGTCGAGCGCTCTTTGGGGCTCTACAGAGATGTCCTGGGCTTCGAGGTGACGCAACGGTACGGAGAGGACGCCGTCTTCCTCTCCGCCGTTGGGCACCATCACCAGATCGGGCCGCATGCGTGGGTCGGTCGCAACGTGCCGACCGCCCCCGCAAGTCCGCCGGCCTCTCCCACTTCGCTATCCTCTACCCGGAGCGCCGTGTGCTCGCCCGGACGCTAAGAGAGCTTCACGATGCGGAGTACCCTGTGGACGGTGCCTCCGAGCACGGCGTCTCCGAGGTCCTCTATCTCCGCGACCCGGACGACGACGGGGTGGAATTCTACTGGTACCGTCCGAGAGAGGCGTGGCCCTACGACGGAGAAGGCAACCCCGCGACGGGGACTCTACCGCTTGACGTGCGGGGCCTTCTCCTCGCCGAGCTCGACGGAGGTGCCTGTGGCAGGTAAAGGACAATTTCACTCTGGTG
This sequence comes from Rubrobacter sp., assembly GCA_016781885.1. Classification (GTDB taxonomy): domain Bacteria; phylum Actinomycetota; class Rubrobacteria; order Rubrobacterales; family Rubrobacteraceae; genus Rubrobacter_F. The sequence goes on along the minus strand of JADDPM010000098.1, from coordinate 6,862 downwards.
GAACCGTGACGGGCGTGGAGGCGACTTGGAGGAAGACTCGGTCCAAGAAAGGCGGGAAGAAAACCGGCGGCGCCCTGTCCGGCGCGACCGCAATCCTCGTCTATCTGGCCCTGGTGAAGCTGGCGGTGCTCTTGCTCACCGCCGAGAGCTACGGATATTACAGGGATGAGCTTTACTTTATCGCTGCGAGCGAGCGACTGGCGTGGGGCTACGTAGACTTCCCGCCCCTCGTGGCGGCCGTCACCGCGTCCGTCCGGTGGGCCTTCGGCGACACCTTGGTTGCGCTGCACATCGTCCCGGCGTTAGTCAGCACCGGGATAGTCGTGCTGGCGGGCCTCATCGCTCGCGAGCTAGGCGGCGGCCGGTTCGCCCAGGGGGCGGCGGCGCTGGCGACCATCATAGCGCCCACGATACTCGCCGTGGGCACCTGGCTCTCAATGGACGCCTTCGACCAACTCTTCTGGACGCTAGGGGCATACGTGTTGGTCCGGACCCTAAGCCGTGACCAGCCCCGTCTCTGGCTCCTCTTCGGGCTCGTCATGGGCCTCGGGCTCCTCAACAAGGTAACCATTCTCTACTTCGGTCTCGCGGTACTTATGGCCCTGCTCGTGACGCCCGCCAGGAGGCACCTGCGCGCCGTATGGCCCTGGCTGGGCGGCGCGGTTTCCTTCGTCTTCCTGCTGCCGTACGTGTACTGGCAGGTCCAGAACGACTGGCCGACTTTGGAGTTCTTCAAGAACTACAGCTGGAAGGTGGACGACGACTCGCCGCTTGAGTTCCTGGTCGAGCAGATCCTGACAATGCACCCTATCACCCTGCCGCTGTGGCTTGCGGGGCTCTACTACCTCCTCTTCGTAAGGGAAGGCAGAACGTGGCAGCCCGTTGGGCTGGCCTTCGTTATCCTCTTTGTACTGTTCACGATACAAAACGCCAAGTTCTACTACCTCGCCCCGGCCTACCCAATGCTCTTCGCCGCCGGCGGCGTGGCGCTCGAACGGTACCGGCCCGGGTGGCCCCGGTGGGACCGGACCAGAGTAGTCTATGTCGCGGTCCTCGCGATAGTAGGGGCTATATCCGCGCCGCTCACGGTGGTGCCGGCGCTCCCGGTAGAGACGCTCGCAAACATCACCGGGGCTGTAAAAGGCAACGCCAGCATAGAGGCTGAGGCTCGGGAAGCAGCTGAGATACCGCTAAACTTTGCTGACAGGTTTGGCTGGGAGGAGATGGTCGCGACCGTCGCAGGGGTCTACGAAGAGCTACCCCCCGAAGAGCAGGCCAACGCCTGTATCCTGACCGGAAATTACGGGGAGGCCGGAGCCATAGACTTCTTCGGCGGAGAGTACGGGCTCCCCAAGGCCATAAGCGGTCACAACAACTACTACCTGTGGGGCCCTGGAGGCTGCACGGGGGAGACCGTAATCGCCGTGAACGTCCCGCGCGGAACTCTGATGACGGTCTTCGGCGAGGTCGAGCAGGCTGCCACATCTACCTGCGATTATTGCATGCCGGACGAGAACAACCTCCCCGTCTACGTCGCCCGCTCTCCCAAGATGCCTCTCGAAGACGCCTGGCCGAAGTTCAAGTTCTATAAGTAAGCTAGGGGGCGTAGACATCCCCAGACAGGCGCATAAAATAGACATCGTGAGCCTAGAAGGAATCGGCAAGCTACTCATCGGCGGGGCGGTAGTTCTGCTCGTGCTCGGCGGCATCTTCCTGCTGCTCGGAAGGCTTGGGTTGGACCGGTTGCCGGGGGACTTAGCCTTCCGGCGGGGCAACCTCACGGTCTACGCCCCGATAGGGCTCATGATCCTGGTCTCCATAGTCCTCACCATCCTCCTCAACGTGTTCTTCCGCCGTTAGCGGAGCGTTGACAGACGACACGATGCTGACCAGCGAGCTCGACTACCGGCTGCCGAGAGAACTTATAGCCCAAAGCCTCGCCACCCCCCGTGACTCCTCTCGTCTTATGGTCGTAAACGTGTCGCGCAACGCCATCGAGCACCACGTTTTCCGTGACCTTCCGCACTTCCTGCACCGGGGCGACGCCGCCGTCCTCAACGAGACCAAAGTCCTCCCGGCTCGCCTCTCCGCTCGCCGTCCCGGCGGGGGCGAGACGGAGCTTCTGTTCCTCCGGAGCCTCACGGAGGGGAACGGTCTGTGGGAGGTCATGGTCCGGCCGAGCAGGCGTCTCAAACCCGGAATGGCGCTCTCCGCCGGCGGCGAAGAGCTGCGCGTCGTCGAGTCTTTGGGTGAGGGTCGGTGGGCCGTCGCGGGAACGGATGTGCCTGGTACGTTGAGGAGGCTAGGGCGTATGCCGCTGCCGCCGTACCTCGAGGCGACGTCCGGGGCGGAGCGGGAGTACCAGACGGTCTACGCGAGGAACGAGGGCTCCGCCGCCGCCCCGACCGCCGGGTTTCACTTCACGAAGGAGATGCTGGAGGAGGTCGAGCGGGCCGGGGCCGGGCTCGCCCGGGTTACCCTGCACGTGGGTCCGGGGACTTTCTCGCCGGTAAGGGTGGAGGAGCTCTCGGAGCACGAGATGCACGCGGAGTACTACAACGTGCCCGAAGAGGCGGCGCGGGTGGTCGGCGAGGCGCGGCGCGTGGTCGCGGTCGGGACCACGGTGGCGCGGACGTTGGAGAGCTGGGCGGCTAGCGGCGAGCGGGAGGGGGAGACGGAGATCTTCATCTACCCCGGCTACCGGTGGCGGGCTGTGGACGTCCTGCTGACCAACTTCCACCTCCCGCGCTCGACCCTGCTCGCGATGGTGATGAGCTTCGCGGGCAAGGAGCTCGTGCGGGAGGCGTATGAGACCGCCGTGAGAGAGCGCTACCGCTTCTTCTCCTTCGGTGACGCGATGCTCCTGATCGGAGGCGGGAGGGGACGGCCGTAGGAGCTACGGTTTACATAGAGCTAGAGGCCCGTGACGGCGAGGCTCGGGGGGGCGTCCTGCACACCCCTCACGGCGCGGTGCCGACCCCCACGTTCATGCCGGTCGGCACCAAGGGGACCGTCAAGGGACTCACGCCGGGGGACCTGCGAACGGCGGGGGCCGGGGTGGTGCTCGGGAACACTTACCACTTATACCTCAGACCGGGTGTGGAGGTGGTGCGGGAGGCCGGGGGTCTGCACGGGTTTACCGGCTGGGACGGGCCGATGCTCACGGATTCTGGAGGATACCAGGTCTTCTCGCTCTCCCATAAGCGCAGGCTTTCAGAGGAGGGTGTCGAGTTTGCATCGGTCTACGACGGCTCGTCGCACTCTTTCACGCCGGAGCTCACGACGCGGGCGCAGGAGGATCTCGGGGCGGACGTCGCGATGGTGCTCGACGAGTGCCCGCCGGCCAACGCGAGCCGCGAGTACCACGAGGACTCCCTGCGTAGGACGGCGCGATGGGCAAAGCGGTGTAAGGAGGCGCACGCGCGGGAGGACCAGGCGCTCTTCGGGATCGTCCAGGGCGGGCTATACCCGGACCTGCGCCGGGAGAGCCTCGAACGGACACTGGACTTGGACTTCCCCGGTTACGCGGTCGGCGGCCTCTCGGTCGGGGAGTCGCGGGAGGAGATGCTAGATATGCTCGGGCTCGTAGCACCCGAACTGCCCGCCGATAGGCCCAGGTACTTCATGGGGATCGGGGACCCGGTCGGAGTCTTGGAGGTGATAGCCCTCGGGGTGGACATGTTCGACTGTGTCCTACCGACCCGGCTCGCCCGCCACGGCGCGGCGCTCACGAACGATGGCAGGATCAACCTCAAAAACGCCCGCTACCGGCGCGACCTCGGCCCCCTGGACCCGGAGTGCTCCTGTGAGGCGTGCGGCGACGGCTACAGCCGCGCCTACCTCGCGCATCTCGTGCGGGAGAACGAGCTCCTCGCCCACCGGCTCGTGACGCTGCACAACGTCCACGTCATGGGGGAGCTGTGCCGGAAGGCCCGGAAGGCGATTAAGGAGGGGTGCTACGCGCAGTTCGTGGAGGACTGGGTATCACGTTACAGGAAAGCGAGTTAGCACTCCGGCTATCAGGTGGTGCATGCCCGGAGACGCTACAACTGTTAAGGAGACGCGCCCATCGCCAGGTCCGGAACGATGTTTGGTAGCGGAGTATGATGTTCTTAATCCCTCTCTGGCAAGCTGACGTGTTTTTAAAGGAGCTATGTTATCCTGGCAGGGATGAGTAGCCGTCGCAACAACCTCATCGTTCTGGGTCTCGTGGTCGTCCTGATCGGGGTGGCCGCATACTTCATCTTCGTGCGCCAGCCGGTCGCCGAGGCGACGCAGCTCGGCCTCGACCTCGAGGGCGGCGTGAGCGCCAACCTTCAGGGCTACAAGGACGACGGCTCGGAGGTCACTCGGGAGGAGATGGATCTCGCCTCGGGCGTCATCCGCCAGCGCGTGGACTCTTTAGGCGTCACGGAGCCGGAGATACAGCTTCAGGGCCAGGACCAGGTAGTAGTTAACATCCCTGGTATCACCGACACGGAGCAGGCCATAGACGTTATCGGGCGCACCGCCCAGCTCGGCTTCTACGAGGTGCTCGCTTTCGCGCCAAACCAGCCGCTTGTGGTCTCCGAAGACGAGGTCGAGGAGACCAAGGAGGAGTTGAGAAGCGAGCTGGAAGGAGATCCGGCCTACGAGGAGGGGACCAAGATCCTCTTCGAGGAGACGCCCACGTTGGAGGGCGACGAGGTTCAGGTTCAGGGGTTCGTGGTGCCCGAAGAGCCGGGCGTGAGGGGTGATGCGCTGGAGACAGCCTCCATCACGCGCGACCAGAGTGGCAATCGCCAGGTCCAGGTAGACCTGACGGGCGAGGGGGGTGACGAGTTCGGCGACTTCACCCAGGAGATACTCGACAACGCTCTGACAAACGGTACGACAGGGGGGGCGCGGCTCGCCGTGGTCCTCGACGAGGACGTCGTCAGCGCGCCGGGACTTAACCAGGTACTCAACGGCGGGTCTTTCGTGATCGAGAACCAGGCTGCGGGCGGGCTACCGGAGGATGAGGCGAAGGAGCTCGAGGTCGTCCTGAAGACCGGCGCCCTGCCTATAAACATGGACGTCCTCTCCGTGACCTCCATCGGTCCGACGCTTGGCTCCGACTCGCTGAAGAGCGGTCTCCTGGCGGCGCTCGTGGGGTTCGGGCTAGTGCTCGTTTTCCTGCTCGTCGTCTACCGGGTTCTCGGGCTCATAGCGGACGTGGCGCTGCTTATCTACGCTTTCCTTTTGTGGGGGCTCGTCGTCGCTATCCCGATCACGATGACGCTACCCGGTATAGCGGGGATCGTGCTTAGCATCGGTGTCGCGGCGGACGCAAACGTGGTCATCTTCGAGAGGATCAAGGAGGAGATAAGGCGCGGCAAGTCGCCCCGAACCGCGATCTCTCTAGGATATGAGAAGGGCTTCAAGGCGATCCTGGATGGCAACCTGACCACGCTTATCACCGCGTTTATCCTCTTCGCGCTCTCCAGCGGTTCGGTGCGGGGCTTCGCGGTCCTGCTCACGGTGGGCGTACTCCTGTCCATGTTCACGGCCGTCGCGGTGACGCGGGCTTTGCTCGGCGTGATCTCTGACCGCGGCATGAAACTCTCTGCCCCGATGGTGGGCGTCTCCAAGGAGAGCATAGAGAACGCACGGCCTGCGCGGGCGGGCAAGGCCGGGGCGGGGGCGCGCTAGTGGCAGCGTTTGAGAAGGTAGACTTCGTCGGCAGGTGGCGCCTCTGGTTCACTATCTCGGGGGTGTTCCTTCTGCTGTGTATAGGGGCGATAGCCCTGGGGGGGTTCAACCTCGGCATAGACTTTACCGGCGGCTCGAAGTTTACCGCGAGCGGCGTCGAGGGGAGCCCGAGTCCGGATGAGGTTCGGGACGCGCTGCCGGAGGGTATCAGGGACGAGGCGCTACCTCCCCAGCGTCTAGGTGATGACGGCTACGAGATCCGTACGCCGAGCCTCTCGCAAGAGGAGAACACGGAGGTGCAGCAGGCCCTGGAGGAGGAGCTTGGGGCAGAGGTGAGCGTCACGAGCATCAGCCCGACGTTCGGCGGACAGATCCGCAACCAGGCGCTCCAGGCCGTGGTGGCGGCGCTCTTCATCATCGTCTTGTTTATCTCTTTTCGCTTCGAGTTCTCGTTTGCGATGGCCGCGATGGCCGCCCTCCTCCACGACATCCTCCTGACGGTCGGCTTCTACGCCCTCGTCGGACGCGAGGTGAACCTCGTGACCGTCGTCGCGGTTCTTACCGTGCTCGGGTACTCGGTCTACGATACGATCATCATCTTCGACCGCATCCGGGAGAACACGCCCGAGGCAGGTTATAACCGCCGCCGGTACAACGAGCTCGCGAACAACTCTGTGCGGCAGGTGATAATGCGCTCGATCTACACCTCTGTGTGCACCTTGATCCCGGTGACGGCCCTCCTCCTCTTTGGCGAATCCACCCTGAGCGACTTCGCATTCGCCCTCCTCGTCGGCATCGCCGCCGGCACTTACAGCTCCATCTTCATTGCCACGCCGGTTCTGTGCCTCTACAAGGCATGGCGCGCAGGCAAGAACGCTCCCGCCCGCGGAGCACCTGAAGGTGCCGAGGCCCGGTAGTTTTTTTTGGTAGCTTGCCACTCATGGCCGTTATCATAAGGGGAGTGGACCTATTGGGAGGTTGTTTATGTTCGAGAGGCTAGAGCGTTTGATACTGCTCCAGATCGGGGCCGCCGCCGCGACCCGGGAGCGGGTGGAGGAGGTTGTGAACCGCCTGATAGAGCAGGGCCGGATGGAGCGCGAGGAGGGGCGCACGGTGGTCGAGGACGTGTTGAGGCGTGGGCGGGAGCGCTCGGCGGGGGCGCGGAGCCTGATCGACGCCTCCGTGCAGCAGG
>JADDPM010000019.1:19534-20640 GCA_016781885.1 Rubrobacter sp. | reverse complement strand
CCCGGAGCCGTCCGATACGGCCTTCTCGAAGGTCAGCCCGGCCCGCCGGCCCTCCAGATCGAGGGTCGCGACGTGGTTCTCGAACCAGGGCTTCCGGTGGGTCAGGCGCCAGCTCAGCCCTTCTTTGCCGACCCTCGCCAGCCGGGAGAGGAGGCGTCCGGCGAGCTCGCCCGGTTTCGTCCAGCCGGCTCTCTGGAGACGGGACTTCTGCCCGGGGAGTGAGTTGCGCAAGGGCGAGCATACCGCCTGATAGACCGGACTCCTTACGCCTCCGTCGCGGAACTCTGCCTCGGCCAGATAGCCGTGGTGCACGTCGCCGGAGAGGAGGGTTACGGAGGCGGGGGGTTGGCCTCTCTCCCCGGCTGCTACCGCCCGGATCAGGGTGGTGAGTTTATCGAAAGACTCGTGGAAAGAGCCCCAGTGGTCCAGGTCCTGGGAACGCCTTATCCTCTCTCCCCATCCCGTCGCCCGCTCTCCCCACTTGCCCGAGCAGACGGCCTCGTTCCAGGCTTGCAGGTGATGCATGCCGGGGCCGAGCAGAACCGGGAGCGAGGTGCCGAGCAGCAGGTGATCGAAGCCCCCAGTCGCGTACTCCTCGATCCACTCCCATTCGTTGGCATCTACCATCGAGCGGTGCCCTGCTTGCAACACCCGTCCGCCGCGGGAGTCAATCATCAACAGCCGCGTGCCGCCGATGTCCCGGTGGAAGCTCCATCGAGCCCCCGCAGTCTCCCGGTGCGCGTCGCGGGCGAAGTCGCGGAGGAGGAGACCTGCGTCCTCGGCGGCCCTGACTTTTTGAAAGAGGTCGTTGTCGGCGAGTTCCCGGGGGGAGAGGTTGCCGAGGTGTTGGTAGATCCAGTACGAGACGTGGCCGCCGTGGATCTGTTCGTTCCACCACGGGTAGGTCCGTGCCTCCTCGACCCACGCCTCGGAGACGTTCCAGTCGTCGGCCACTTCATGGTCGTCGAAGATCATGGCGCTGGGCACGGTCGAGAGGAGCCACCGGATGGCCGGGTCGCTCCACGAGTCCCGGTAGAGCCGGGCGTACTCCTCGAAGTCCTTTACCTCCTCCCCGGGCGGCTTGTCCGTGTCGCGGCGTGAACGGA
>JADDPM010000019.1:16746-19415 GCA_016781885.1 Rubrobacter sp. | reverse complement strand
GCATCTACCCCGAGGCCCCGTTCGTCCTCCTCGATGCTCAACGTGTACGGCGGCTCGTGCGGGGCGGAGATGCGGCACGAGCCGAAGACGAGCTTCAGGGGCGCTCCCGGGTCGAAGGTGCGGATCACGCTGGACGGGAAAGGCGAACCGGCCTCCGGCCACCTCCTCTCACTGTCGAGGAAGACCTCGTACTCGTAAACGCCTCCCGGCTCCAGCTCCTGGACATGTACCAGGGCGTAGTGGTGGCCCTCGACGTGGAAGGTGCGAGAGCGACACCCCAGAACCTCGACCTCGCAGGCGGCATCCGTCTCGACCCAGATGGTCGCATCAGAGGAGCCAGCGTAGCGCAGCAGCGGACCGAGAACGAGTTCAGGCACTACCACATGACCTTACCGGTACGAGAAACTTCTTCGAACTGCACGACGGGGCTCCTCCCTGAGATCGAAAAGAAGGATACACCAACGATCGTGCGTAGACCTCCGACTCCTTCGCGCTTCGGAGGCGCGGGAGGTAGAAAAGGCTTTGACCGGGTGCCTAATCGATGGCACGCCGGAGCCTTGACTGGTAGAGTCCCGGCGTGAAGCGGTCGTCGAAGCCTCAGGGAGGGATCCTCGAACGCCTCTTGTGGGGCAGCCGGCTGCTTGTGCTCGTGGCGGTAGTGGCCGGGTTGGTGCTGGCGGTCGGAACGATCTGTCTGGCTACGGTGGACGTCATCTATTTCGTTGGGAGCCTCCTCCGATATGTGGACCCGGGTCTCGGTTACGAGGCGCGCGACGAGTTGCGAATCGAGTTGGTGACCATCATCGTAAAGATCCTGGACGGGTACTTGATCTCCGCCATCCTCATCGTGTTCTCTCTGGGCCTCTACGAGCTGTTCGTCAGCAAGGTAGACGCAGCTGAGGGTTCTGAGACCGCCTCGCGCCTGCTGTACGTCAGTAGCCTCGACGACCTCAAGAACAAGATAGTCAAGCTGATCCTCCTGATACTAGCAATAGAGTTCTTCCAACGCGCCCTGCACCTGCGCTACGACAGTTCCCTCGAACTCCTCTACCTCGCGGGCGGCGTCCTGCTCATCAGCGGGGCTTTCTACCTGATCGGGGCAGGCGCCAGCGGCGGCAAAGCCTCCGGCCCCGACGAGCCTGCTCCGGACCGCTAAAATAAGTTCATGCAGACTAGGCGACGAGTATTCAGTGGTATACAGCCCAGCGGCAACCTGCACCTCGGCAACTACCTCGGGGCGTTAAAGAACTGGGTCGGGATCCAGGAGAGGTACGAGAACTACTTCTGTATCGTGGACCTGCACGCGATCACCGTGCCCCAGGACCCCAAGATACTAAGGAGCAAGATCCGGGAGGTCGCGGCGATCTACCTGGCCTCGGGCATCGACCCGGAGAAGTCCGTGGTCTTCCGCCAGAGCCGGGTCCCGGAGCATGCCGAGCTTACGTGGCTCCTCAACTGTGTGGCGCGGTTCGGCGAGCTCTCGCGCATGACGCAGTTCAAGGACAAGGCGCAGAAGGGCGGCGCCGAGTCGGCGAGCGTCGGTCTCTACGACTACCCGGTGCTCATGGCCGCCGACATCCTCCTCTACAACGCCCATCTGGTGCCGGTAGGCGAGGACCAGCGCCAGCACCTGGAGCTCACGCGGACGCTCGCGCGGCGCTTCAACCACCTCTACGGTGAGACCTTCGTGGTGCCGGAAGCGATGATCCTGAAGACCGGGGCACGGATCATGGCCCTCGACGAGCCGACTGCCAAGATGAGCAAGAGCTCGCCGGTGCAGGGCAGCTACGTCGCCATCCTTGACGAGCCGGATACGGTGCGGCGCAAGATCCGTCGCGCCAAGACCGACTCCGGCTCGGAGATCACCGCGAGCCCCGACAAACCCGCCATCACCAACCTCCTCGACATCTATGGCGGCCTGACGGGCGTTCCCGTCCCCGAGATCGAGAAACAGTACCGGAGCAAGGGCTACGGCGACCTCAAAAAGGACCTCGCCGAGGTCGTCGTCGAGGGCCTCTCCCCCATCCGCGACCGAACCCGAGAGCTCTTGGACAACCCGCGAGAGCTGGACGAGATCCTCGAAGCCGGGGCAGAGAGGGCTCGTGAAGTCGCCCGCTCTACCCTCCACGAAGCCTGGACCAGGATGGGCCTCGACTAGCCGGTGAAGGAGACGAAGGCCAGAATTCTCAAAGTCTTGACAGCCCTCCCAAACGGGGTCCTCTACTCTACGACCGACTGGCACCGGCTCCTCGGCAAGGACAAGCGCGAGATCCGGCACGCTCTAGACGAGCTCGAAGCCGAAGGAAAAATAGAGATCCAGAAGAGCGGCCGCTCGGACAAGCCGCTCTACAAACTAGCGTAACATGCGTAGCCTCCAGTCCACTCTCGACCGCATAGACCGCAAGGGATACGGTGCCTACAAGGACCTCCAGGGCTCCTACGACCTCGAAGGCTTCACGCTCTTTATAGATAGGGTCCAGCGAGACCCGTTCGCCCCGCCGTCCCTCATCCGGGTGCGGACGGAGCACAACCGCTTCGCCCCGGATCTGTTCCGCAACCCCGTGCGCCGGGTGGCGTTTGAGGACTTCCTGACGCGCTCGGTGGAGAAGGCGCTACGCCGCGCGGTCAGGGGCAGCCGGGGCTCGGGCGGGAGCGGCCGGATCGAGATC
>JADDPM010000019.1:0-16659 GCA_016781885.1 Rubrobacter sp. | reverse complement strand
GCCCGGGGCCGGACGGTGGACGCCCGGGCGGCGAGGACGATGCTGCTGGAGGAGCTGCCGAAGGTGGTACGCGAGGCGCTCATGTCCGCCGGGGTAGACGAAGCGACGGCCCGAGAGCACGTCGAGACCGCCGAGGACGCGGACCGCCTGCGTAAGCAGCTGCCGGGGCTCGGGCTCGTGGCCTTCGTAGCTGACGGGGCGGTGCTGCCGCGCGAGAGCGGGGCGAGCGACCGGCCGCTGCACGAGGGGGCCGTTCCGTTCGAGAGCCCGGAGGAGTTCAGAATAACCGTGGAGCTACCAAACCGCGGCTCTGTCTCGGGGATGGGTATACCGGAGGGAGTTACGCTCGTCGCCGGCGGCGGTTTCCACGGGAAGAGTACGTTGCTCTCGGCGCTCGCGTGGGGCGTCTACGACCACGCGCCGGGGGACGGGCGAGAATACGTGGTGGCGCGGACGGATGCGGTGAAGGTGAGGGCGGAGGACGGGCGGAGCGTAGCGGGGGTGGATATCTCCGGCATGATCGGGGAGCTCCCCGGCGGTCGTTCGACGGTTAGCTTCTCGACCCCGAACGCCTCGGGCTCGACGTCGCAGGCGGCGAACATCGCGGAGACGCTGGAGATCGGGACGTCGCTCCTCCTCGTGGACGAGGACACGAGCGCCACGAACTTCATGATCCGGGACGAGCGGATGCGCGAGCTGGTGAGCAAGGAGCCCATCTCCCCGTTTATAGACCTCGTGCGGCCCCTGTACGACTCGTTGGGCGTCTCGACGATAGTGGTCGTCGGCGGCGTCGGCGACTACCTGGACGTGGCGGACCGTGTGATCCTGATGGAAGACTACGTCGCGCTCGACGCCACGCAACGAGCCCGCGAGGTGCGCGAGAGCTTCCCGCTCCCGGGCGCCACACGGACCGGAGAGGCACATCCTCCCAAAGGCCGCCGCGTGCGGGCGTCCTCCATAGACCTCCGGCGCGGCAAGCGGGAGACCGCCCGGGGCAAGGGCTTGAGCACTATAGAGTTGGGCCGCGAGCGGGTGGACCTCTCGTACCTGGAGCAGCTCGCCGAGGCCGGCCAGACCGAGACCATAGCCCGCGCCATCGGCGAGTTCGCCTCTGCGGGCGAGAGCCAGGGGGTCGAGGAGGTCGTGCGCGGGACGCTCGATTTGGTAGAGAGAGATGGTCTCGATTCGTTGGGGAGCTTCCGGGGGCATCCCGGCGAGATGAGCCTGCCCCGGCCCCAGGAGATGGCGGCGGCGATCAACCGCATCCGCTCCCTGGAGGCGAGCACGGAGAAGAAGACGTAACCGGCCGGAGAGAGGATCATCCCGGCGGGGACCGTAGAAGCCGGGGTGGAACTAGCTCACATATCGGACCCCGTCCTGTCGGTTAGCATGCAGAGATGTAAAAGACCAGGAGGATCACATGTCCCAAAACAGTTACAGCAGCCCGCCGGAGATGACCATCTCCCCCGCCAACGACTACTACGCGACCTTCCGGACGGAGAAGGGTCCCATTCGCATTAAGCTCTTCGCGGACAAGGCCCCAGAGACGGTGAACAACTTCGTCTTCCTGGCGCGCGAGGGCTACTTCGACGGCACGACCTTTCACAGGGTCATAAAGGACTTCATGGTGCAGGGCGGCGACCCGACCGGAACCGGCGCCGGGGGACCGGGCTACCGGATCCGGGACGAGTTTCACCCGGACCTCCGGCACGACAAGCCAGGCGTCCTCTCGATGGCGAACGCGGGGCCGAACACGGGTGGATCGCAGTTCTTCATCACGCATGCGGCGACGCCCTGGCTCGACGGGCGGCATGCGGTCTTCGGGGAGGTCGTCGAGGGGATGGAGATCGTAAACTCCATCCGTGAGCGCGACCCGCAGTTCGACCGCGAGCCTGGCGACAGGATCGAGACCGTAGAGATCGAAGAAGCCCCACGCGGCTGAACTATCCCGCTTTGGCAGCTTTAGTGCATACTGGGGCAGGTGGCTGCTATTATGCGCCGCAGACCATAGGACATAGAGTTTAGAAGGGAGGGTCGGATGGAAGACATCAACGCTGAGGGTACGGTGGCCGCCGAGAGTACGGCGCCGGTCTCCAACTGGCAGCGCCTGCGCGCCTCCGCAGTGCACCTGTACACCGCGAGCGGGGCGGTGCTGACGCTGCTGATCCTGATCGCGGCTTACAACGGCAACGCTGTACTGGCGCTGTGGCTGGTCCTGGCGACCCTCGTCATAGACAGCACCGACGGCCTCCTGGCCCGCCGCTTCCGCGTCAAAGAGTTCCTGCCCTCCTTCGATGGCAGCCTCCTGGACAACATCGTGGATTACATGACCTACGTCCTCGCCCCGATGCTCCTCCTCTGGAGCACGGGCTACCTCCCCGGCGGCACGTTCGGCGTTGTCCTGGCAGCGCTCCCCATCCTCGCATCGAGCTATCAGTTCTGTCGCGTAGACGCCAAGACCGGGGATGATGCTGACACGGATCACTTCTTCCTCGGCTTCCCGAGCTACTGGAACGTGGTGGCGTTCTACGCCATCGTCTTCGACGTCGGCGTCTGGACCGTCGCCGCGATCCTATTCGTCTGCTCGGTGTTGGTCTTCGTGCCGATCCGGTACGTCTACCCGTCGCGCACGCTCACCTTCCGCAAGCTCAACCTGACGCTGACGTCGCTCTGGCTCGTGAGCTACGTAGTCATACTCCTTCAGATGCCGAACCCCGACGCCTTCCTCCTGGCCTTCTCGCTCCTCTACCTCCTCTACTACTTCGGCGCGAGCCTCTACCTTACCGCCGACATGCTCAAGAAGCCCGGCCGCGTAGCGTAAAGACCGGCCCAACCCTCACGAACCTGAGCCCCGGCGTCACATAAGGCGCCGGGGCTCGACGTTGTCGTAGCTTCTGGTAGCTCTTTCGGCGCCATGGCGTCCCTAAGAGTCTCGCACCATGACTATGTTGATGACGACCGCGAGCATGCCTGTAAGGGCTATGACCGTCGAGGGATCGTAGATGGGTAAGAATAGAGTCACGCTTATCAGGGCGAGCCCGAATCCTATGAGCCCGGAGGCGAACCCGCGAAGAACGTCGCCAACAACGCCACGAGTAACGCTGTGTCTAACAGAGAGTCAGCTCACGCAACCACGTGTTGATAGGAGCCTTCGCGCCGTCTATCAGGAACAAGAGACCTGCGGCTGGTAACCGGGCGCTACTTAGAGGCTGCGCGGATAGGTGGGTAGCGAATATATCAATGGTCGATGAGGAGCCGATTTGATCGTTCGGAGAATCGCCAAATATTAGAAGTAGCCAGCCTATCCGCGCAAGCTCTTAACGCAAGACGCCGGCGTAGAGCTTCTCCCAGGCCTCCATCTCCGGCGTGAAGTAGCGAACGCGCGTCTTCTTGTACTCGCGGGTCGAGTAAAGGGAGGCCCGCTCGGTGAGACCGGTCTCGGCGGCCATCGCGTCGAGGACGGCCTCGCACTCCTCCTCGCTCCGGCCATGCACCATGCTAAAGAGGGCGTAAGGCCAATCCTCGTAGACCGGGCGCTGGTAGCAGTGGGAGACAGCCTGATACTGTGCGAATATCTGGCCAACCTCCTCCACGCGATCCGGCGGCGTCTTCCACACGCCCATCGCGTTCGCCCGGAAGCCCGCCTTGCGGTGGTAGAGCACGGCAGAGAAGCGGCGCATGATCTTGCGCCGCTGCAAGTCGTAGGCCCGCTCCAGAAGCTCTTCGCAGGAGAGCCCTACCTGCCGCCCCCACAGGTCGAACGGCCTCGGGGTGAGCGGCACGTCCTCCTGCAACGCCCGAATTGCCGCCTTGTCATCCTCGGAGACGTTGCGGTCCGCGCCCGCGCGGTCGGCCTCGCCGTACTGCGGGGCCTCCTTCTTGGCGGTGGCGCCCTGGTTCATGTCGAGCGTCACCCCGATCTTGAAGAGCTTAAGGGTCGGCAGGATGCGCGTCTTCTCGGCGCCGCTGATCTTGTGCAGCACCTCCACGGTGCCCTCAAGCCCCAGCCGCGAGTCCGGCGGAACGGCGACGGTATACCAGAGGTTGAGCTCGTTGTTGCGCTCGTAGTTGTGGGAGACGCCGGGGTGAGAGTTTATGGCCTTGGCGGCAGAGTTGAGCTTGTCGGCGGGTATCGAAGCTGCGACGAGGCTCGACTGGTAGCCCAGGACACGGGTATCGAAGATCGCGCTGATCTGGCGTATCACCCGCGCTCTTTTGAGCGACTCTATACGCCTTATCACCTCGTCTCCAGCCAGCCCCAAAGGACGCCCCAGCGCCACGAACGGCTCCCGTTCCAGAGGGAACTCGCGCTGCATCAGGTTAAGCAAGTCCTTGTCTACGGAGTCCATCATACGGGTGCTGGAGGTTGTGCTGACCAAGGTTCACGGCCCTTCTCGACGCTTGTCCACTACTTTCCCGCATAATAACAGGGAGAATTAGAATTGGTTAGTAATATTCTTACTCCCCGCGGGACGCGGATCAAGAATCAAGCACTCACCTCGCAGGACGGGTGTCACTGCCCTACGACAGCGTGAAGACTTCGAGCACCTCGCTCTGCCGCCCTCCTCCCGTCACGGGCGCGCCGCCCGGGACGTAGACGGCGCCTTCGACCGTCGCCGCGCCGAATCCGTGACGGGGGGTCGGCAGGGGCGCTAGAGCTGTCCACGTGTCGGTCTCCGGATCGTACGCCTCGTTCTCCTCAAAGGTGCCACCACCCTCCTCGCCGCCGAAGACCAGCACACGCCCACCCAACGCCGCGCCCGCAGTGCCGCTGCGCGGGGTGGGCAAGGGTGCGGCCTCCTCCCACGAGTTGGTCTCCGGATCGTAGACTTCGTGGACGCCGGTGTTGTTCTGGAAGGTCTCGAAGCGGCCACCTGGCACGTAGATCCTTCCGTCCAGCGCCACGGCGGGCATGTGCTCGCGGGCGGTGGGCAGAGGCGCGAGCTGTTCCCAGGCGCCGGTCGCCGGGTCGTAGACCTCGTGCGTGTCCACGTCATGGGTACCGCGCCCTCCTATGGCATGGATCTTGCCGTCGAGTTGGGTCACGGCTACTGATCCGCGCGCGCCCGCCGGCAAGGATGCCAACTCCTCCCAGGTGTCGGCGGCGACGTCGTAGGCGTACACATCGGAGACGGCCTCCTCGTTACCGCTGGTGAAACCGCCAACCGCGTAGACTCTGCCCTCGTAGCCAGCGGCGCCCACATGGTCGAGGCCACGTGGCAGGGGAGCGAGCTCCTCCCAGGTGTCGGTGGAGGGGTCGTAGGCCTGGTTGAGGGTCGAAGACGTCGTCTCCCCAGTGTAGCCACCGAGCACGTAGATTTTGCCGTCCAGCTCGGCGACCGCTACCTCGCTCGCCGCCGTCGGTAAGGGAGCCCCGGTCCGCCAGCTACCCTGCTCATCGCCGGCGGACTCGCTGATAGTATCAGCGACGGGCGCGCCGCCGGTAGTCTCGTCCTCTCCCCTTCCCTGGTCTTCCTGGCTTCCGGTCGTGTCCGAACCGCCGCAGGAAGCGAGCAGCGCGAGGAGAAGGGTCAGGTAAAGGGCGGGCAATGAGCACCGGAGAAAGCTCAAGATCTACCCTCGTTCTTCGAGCGCCTTTTGGTACTCGGCGTAGACCGCCTGAACATCCTTCCAGACGGCCCGTTTGGCACGGTCGAGATCGTCGCCGCGCTGGCGGAGGACGTAGGCCGGGTGGAAAGTCGCCATCGTCTTTATGCCGTCCACGTCATACCACTTGCCGCGGTCTTTAGTGATTTTGAAGTCCTTGTCTATGACCGTTTTGGCGGCGGGACCGCCGAGGCACAGGATTACCCGCGGCTTTATCGCCTCTATCTGGCCCTGGAGGTAGGGGTTGCAGGCCCGGATCTCCCCGGTGCGCGGCTGGCGGTTCTTTAACCTACCCCCCTCCTGCGCCGCCGCCCGGCACTTCACGATGTTCGTTATGTACACGTCCTGGCGGGTGAGGTCCACGGCCGCGAGTATGTCGTCGAGGAGCTTGCCGGCCCTCCCCACGAACGGCAGCCCAGTAGCATCCTCGTTCTCGCCCGGCCCCTCCCCGACGAGCATGAGGGGCGAGTAAGGGTCACCGGTCCCGAAGACGGTGTTGGTACGGTTGAGCGCGAGGTCGCACCTGGTACACACGGAGACCTGCCGGGCGAGCTCGGCGAGCCGTTCTTCGCGGTTCTCGCCCTCCACGGACTCGAAGAGACTATCCAAAGATCCTCCAAATAGCTTCGGTTGCCAGAGCTATTCTACACCCGCTCCGGGGTACGTTCGCAACGAAGCGTAGCGGGAGACTGAGACTCTAGGGTAGGATGTCCTGGGGTAGTTGCGTAGACGAGGGAGAGTGGACTTTGAGCAACGTCCAGGGACCGCAGCGATACATGGTAGGTGACATAATTCGTGTGGAGTTGGATCTTGAGCACCGGACGAACCTCGGCAGGGTCTTTGTCGCCTTCACCAACGAAACCGACCCGCTGACGGAGTTCTACTTCGAGGCCACGCCCCTACCGGAGGAACGTCAGGCGGGCGAGGTGAAGACGAGCCGGATCGTTCTGGAGAACCCGGTACCTCCCGAGACCGTCCCCGGTATCTACACGCTCAACCGGGTCAATGTTTTCTCCGTGGGAGGTAGGCTCGCCCGTTTGCGAGAAGAAGACCTGTCAGAGATACCCGGAAAAAGCTTCGAGGTCGTCGAGGAACCGGCGGAGGCGCCGGCCGTCTCCGGCCTGAGGTTCCTGGACTAACAGAGCAACTCGATTGGCGGCCCCCGAAGGGGCGCGGAAAGGAGACCGAGGGTGGACTCAACAAGGGTGCAGGAGAGCAGGGGCGAGGAAGGGGGAGGCGGGCTAGCAAGGGCTATTGGGCCGCGTCTGCTGTTGCTCTTTATTATCGGGGACATGCTCGGGACCGGCATCTACGTCCGGGTTGGGGCCGTGGCCGGGGAGGTCGGGGGGGCTGTCTGGGTCTCGTTTTTGGTGGCGTTCATCCTCGCCGCCCTTACGGCCTTCGCCTACGCGGAGTTGGTGACGAAGTATCCCGGAGCAGCAGGTGCGGCGCTGTACGCCAACCGGGCGTTCCGCAGCCCGTTGTTCTCGTTCATCGTAGCGTTCGCGGTGATCTGCTCGGGATTGGCGAGCGCGGGAGCGGCAGCCCGGGCATTCGGCGGGGACTACCTGCAGCAGTTCATTAGCCTGCCGACTTTGCTCGTCGCCATGTTATTCGTACTCGTGCTCTCGCTCATCAACTTCATAGGCATCTCAGAGTCGTTCAAAACGAACCTGGTCTTGACCCTGATCGAGCTAAGCGGACTCTTGCTGATAATCCTGATCGGGGCTCTGGCCCTCTTCGGCGGAGAGGCAGAGCCGACCCGGCCGTTCGAGTTTACGAGCGACGCGGCCCTGCCACTGGCCGTCCTCACCGGAGCGTCAGTAGCGTTCTACGCTCTAATAGGCTTCGAAGATTCGGTCAACGTCGTCGAGGAGACCGAGAACCCGACCCGAACCTTCCCCAGGGCGCTCTTCGGCGGGATCGCGCTGACGGGCGTGGTCTACCTCCTGGTGGCATTCACCTCGACGATGATCGTGGACCCCGGCAGGCTCGCCGGGGAGGAGTCCGCCCCGCTCCGTCTGGTGCTCACGGAGGGGCCGCTCGCGTTCCCACCCCAACTCTTCTCGATAATAGCGCTCGTGGCCATCACCAATACAGCTTTGGCGAACCTGATCATGAGCTCCCGTGTCCTCTACGGGATGGCCCGCGAGGGCGTCATGCCGGGCATCTTCGCCACGGTGCATCGAGGGAGACATACGCCATGGATAGCTATAGTCTTCGTCGCCCTGATCATGCTCGCCCTGGTCTCGACCGGCAACGTGGGCGAGCTCGCCAACACCACCGTCGTGCTCCTGTTGCTGGTGTTCATAGCGGTGAACGCCGCCGTTCTGATACTCCGCCGCGACAGGGTGAACCACTCACACTTCACGGCTCCCGCCGTGATCCCTATCCTCGCTATCGGGACCATAATAGTCCTCCTAGCCCAGCAGGAAGTCGCCATCTTCCTGCGTGCGGGGATACTCCTTCTGGTCGGGCTCGCCCTGTACGTCGTGAACTACCTGGTCAAACGCGGCCTGGACCGGGAGACGCCCCAGCAGCCGGGCCAATAGAGGCACGGGAGCCCTCCCCGATACCGCGGTCGACGAGTGCGGACCGGCGCAGCCTGTCTCGGGCTGTGAGCTGCTAGGGTAGTCAGAGGTATACTCCTCGCCGTGGCAGTGGAACCGGTGCAGTTAGTGCCTTACGACCCGTCCTGGCCTTTGCTCTTCGCCGAAGAGCGAGCCCGCGCCGAGGAGGCGGTGGGCCGGTGGACCGAGTGCATCGAGCACGTCGGCAGCACCGCAGTCTGTGGCCTCGACGCCAAACCCGTTATCGACCTGATGGTGGAACTGAAGGCCATGAGCAACGCAGACTACTGCGTGCGGCCCTTAATCCATCTCGGGTATTCTTACTGGGCGGAGGGCGCGGAGCCGCACCACCGGTTGTTCGTAAGGTTCGTTAACCCGGAGATGACTGCCCGCACCCACAACCTGCACCTCGTCGAGACCGGGGGCCGGTATTGGGAGGATCACATGCTCTTCCGGGACTGCTTGCGCGAACACCCGGAGACGGCCGCGGAGTACGCCCGGCTCAAGTACGAGTTAGCCAGACGCTACCGGGAAGACCGGGAGGCCCGTACCGCAGCTAAGGTCGGCTTCGTCTCCGGTGTCGTGCGCCGGGCGAACGGCGTCTACTGAAGCCGGCTCTCCGGCGCGATCCAGAGCAGCCGGCGGCAACACAGGTCGAGAAAGCCGTAGTTGGTATCCCAGCGAGAACCTCGCTGATGCCGACGACGTCCGGATCCGCGCCGTTGCCTCTCACAGGCTTGCCATCCACCCTCCGGATATCCGCCGCCCTGCCATGGTAGTGCGTGTTCGGCAGACCGCCCATACTGTTCTCAAAATACACACGTCCTGAGGTTCAGCGCCTGCTGACTGGGGAAGCGCACAAAATAAATCTAGCGTTGGTCCAGATAGTATGCCCTACGCTCGGACGGAGGCCCGGAAAGAGGTAGGTAGATCTCTGCGAGAGGACCTCTTCGCCACCTGCTGTTCGCCCAAGTACTCTTGAAAGATTTAACACTAGGCATCAAAAGTAGATGAGTAGCTGACTATAAATCAGAAGATCGCAGGTTCGAGTCCTGGCGCATACGCTTCCTAACAGCTCCTGCTTGGGGGAGGTGAGCTTATCTGCATTATTGTGTCTTTCAGCCAACAAGCTTACTGAGACCATAGTGCTATAGAAGAGGCGAGTTGCTCCAGTAGCTTTGAGGGGTTGGAGCAAGCGATAGACTAACTGTGTGAGTGCCCTGTGCCATGTTAGAGGAGGATCTGCCGTGCAGATTGAGCAACGAAGCCTCGTAGACCGCGAAGAGATCAAGCGGTGCACCGTGTGAATAAGAGCCCGAGACGCACTCGGCTGGCTCCAATCTTAGCCGCCGCGGTTTTGCTTTGCGCATTGGTCTTCCTGATAGTCCTCTGGGACCGAGGAAAGCTTGCATTGGGACCGTGCATCCCGGGCCGCGAAGGGGCCGCCGAAGGCGTTAACGGCGAGGCGAAGGAACTTCTGGAGACCCGCAACTTCGAGGCTTCACCCAAGGCAATAGGAGACCTTAAGGCCGGGGTTGTGGATGAGCGCCTGGTTGCTGCCCTCCAAGCTGTAACGGAAGAACACAGGATCTGCGTCGACGCCTTCAAAGAAGGCCATTACTTCCTGCCGGGGGTTCCCGACGGCCCGTTCATACCCGATAGCTATGGGGACGCGGGCGGGCTACCGAACTCCCACTACTACGGTCGAGCCGTCGACGTGCGCAGGGTGAACGGTAAACCGGTTCACGGTAATGGTACGGACCCAGACATGCTAGACATCGGTGAGCTCATCTCCGGTATCCCTCCGCAAGAGAGGCCAGATCAAATCATTGGCCCCGAGAGCTGGGCAAAGACTCTCGGACGCTCAAGTGAAGAGGGTTGGATTTTGGACGAAGATCAGCTAAAGCTCCATGAGGATCACATTCACATCGGCTACATAAGGAACGCCGGGACTTGGAACGCACGGTGAGAGCCGGGGCTGTTAGCTCTTTTACCTGGGTTATCTCGGCCTCTTAGAACGCCCTTCTTCTAAATCTAGAAACCTCTCACCCGTAAATGATTCTCTTATTGCTTCTGAACCTGCCAGTCCGCTCGGTCACCTCGAAGGAGGGGCGAAAATTCCATAGACAAACCGAAAGAGTGAACGACCCTCTCCCGGTCACGGGTATAACTGCGCCGGTCAGCCTCTACATGGGGATTCTGAACGCCTGGTGACCGGCGGTTAAAGAGCGTTGCGGATAGTAGCCGGTCACGGAAAGGGCTTGCCCAAGCCGAAAATGACCTCCGGAAGGGGAGCGACCGGGGTAATCGGCGGGTTTGGGAACAGCGGGACAAACTTCTCTGTGCTCCCTGTGGCCTGGGTTGATAAGCTTAGCCTAGCCATTAGCCCGTCGAATCTGTGGGGAGCGCGGAAGTGAGAGAAGCCTTCGGGTCACCAAGATAATGTGCCGGTTGTTCGGGATGAGTGGGGGTCCCCGGCGCGTGCGCGCCGCATTCTGGCTATTGGAGGCACCAGACAGCCTCGTCGACCAGAGTCATAGGAATCCCGACGGCGCCGGCATCGGCACCTTCGAGCTCGACGGCACCCCAGAAGTGGACAAGAGCCCCATAGCCGCCTACAAAGACACGACCTTTGTGCGCGAGGCGAAGACGGAGGAATCGCGCACCTTCGTTGGGCACGTGCGCTTCGCCTCCGCGGGAGGCGTCGAACTGAAGAACACTCACCCCTTCGAGCAGCACGGCCGTCTCATGGCTCACAACGGGGTGGTGGAGGACCTGCCGCGCCTGGAGGAACGCCTCGGAGAATACGTCTCGCTGGTCGCGGGAGACACTGACTCCGAGAGGTTGTTCGCGCTGATCAGCAAGGAGATCGAGGCCAACGGCGGCGACGTGGGCACCGGCATAACCGCCGCTGCCCGGTGGGTAGCCGCCAACCTGCCGCTCTACGCTCTCAACATGGTCTTGACCACCGAGACCGACCTTTGGGCGCTGCGCTACCCGGAGACGAACAGCCTGTTCGTATTGGAGTGGGCGCCGGGTGGCTTCCGTGGCCAGCGCCGCCTGGATGTGGCCGGCAGCGCGGGCAGCGTGCGGGTGCGTTTCGAAGATCTTGCGGAGGCGCCGGCTGTCGTGGTCGCTAGCCAGAGGATGGATGATAATCCGGGTTGGCGTCCGCTGCGTTGTGGCGAACTGCTCCACGTGAATGAAAAGCTGGAAGTGACCTCGACGATAGTCATAGACGAACCACCGGCCCAATTGCTCACGCGTGCAGACCTAGACCCCCAAGCCGCTGCTTCCCAAGCCCTTCCCTTCGGCCACTAGGCCTACCTAGTCTTCTATGCCACCGCGGGAGGCAGCGCGTATCAATGTTTCAACCATCTAAAGAGCTCCTCAAGTAGCCTAGAATGCCTTTGTCGCCGCAGAGTCAAGCTGAGTTAGCCCAGGGCTTGGGAAGTTTGAGAGCGCGAAAAAGGCTTCTACGCAGCGTCTGGAGAGCACAAAGCATTCCGCCGAAATCCCTTCCTTAGCTGCGGCGGGAATAGACTCCCTCCAGTCCCTCAGATAGGGTGTCCATCGGCTCCTAGACCTGCCACCGATGCGCCTCGTGTAGGACCGTGCAGAGGATCTTCTGAATTCTTACCGCCATCTTTCGACCGATATGCTTTTGCTTCTCTGAAGCCCTTTACTTTTCGATATACGAGGATCATGGTCTCGGCGACAGTTGGTCGCGTCTAAGAGAGCATATCTAACAGCTTCTAGGCTTTCTGCCTGAGTACGTCCACGAGGCTGAGCATACCTTGAGGACGTAAGGCTTCATAGGTCCGAAAGTTGGCTTATACTATCTGTTTGTATGAGGCCTATATGTTTCATGTCTGACTACGGTCTAACCGACGACTCGGTGGGGTCCTGCAAAGGCGTGATGGTGAGCATCGCCACCCAGGCCCACCTAGTAGACATCACCCATAGTGTCCCTGAGTTCGATGTGATCCGGGGGGCAGAGATCCTCCGGCACACTACACGGTATATGCCTACTAATGCTGTGTACGTGGCCGTCGTAGACCCGGGGCCTAAAACCGAGAGGCGAGCACTCGCCGCCGAGGCGCACAGCGGGGCCTACCTGGTCGGACCGGACAACGGGCTCCTCCTCCCCGCAGCCGAGGCCCTAGGCGGTGTTGTTCGAGCAGTGCACCTTACGAACCAACGCTACCATGTAGAGCCAGTCTCCGACACCTTTCAGGGCCGGGATATTTTCTCCCCGGTAGCGGCCCATCTAGCTGCAGGAGCAGATTTCAAGGATTTAGGAGAAGAGGTAGGCCCAGCATCGATGGCATCGATCGACTTCCCCAGAGTGCATCGGGAGCCTGATGGAGGGCTCGTGACACAGATTATCGACATCGACCGCTTCGGGAACGCCCGGCTCTCCGCAATGCAGAAGGACTTGGACCTCCAGTACGGTGCCCCTCTGCAAGTCAAGGTTGATGATGATGCCATGGACGCAAGGTACGTGCAAAGCTTCGGAGCTTCGCAGGTTGGAGACCTCCTCCTGGTCCCCGACTCTCACTGGCGCCTTAGCCTTGCCGTAAATAAGGGGAACGCCGCCCGTGCTCTTCTGTTAGCCGTCGGCGACCAAGTCCGTATAGAGCCATCGGAGGAGCCACCCCCTATTTAGCCTGGTGGCTAACAGTTCTCCCATCACACCGCGACTCCACGCGCTGCATAGCCCCCGAGCCTACAGGGGCTAGTGCTCGCCATAACTAATAGGCCCTCACCGAGGTGCCTCACTCACCGAGGGAGGGGTTGGGGGCCTCTGAACCTACCCTTTCCTCGAAGTGCAAGTACTGGTGGATCTTGGGGTTGAAGTCCACGATCAGCTCCCGCCTCTTAAACGGCTGCTTACGGAAGACTTTCACTTCTCCATCTTCAAACTCGATGATGTTATAACAAGGCCGCGTGTTGCCCCTAAGGCGGAGGGTCGAAGCCGTTCCCGCGTTCACGATGACCATGTCCTCCAGCTTCCACGAGTACGGGACGTGCTTGTGCCCCGATAACACGAGGTCCACCCCCATCTCCGCGAGCCTCTCCATGACATCACCGGCATCAAGGACGATATTCCGCTCACGGCCAGTACCTGGTAGAGAGATGAGATGATGGTGAATAACGAATACCTTGAGCTTGTCTGGACCACTTGAGAATGCCTCACAGATAAACCTGTAGTGCTCCCGGCCCACCTGGCCGTCGTTGAGGTCCGGCTCGGAGGAGTCAACGCCTACCAGGATCATGTCTTCCAGGTCTATAATCGAGTAGCGCTCACCGAAGAGCCGCTCAAAGTGCAAGTAGCCGACGTTCCGGGCGTCATGGTTACCGGGGATGACCATTACGTGCTCGCACTCAATCCGGCTGATGTATTCGGCAGCCTCCTCGAATTGCTCCCGATATCCTGCATCGGTGAGATCTCCGGAGACTACAACCACGGTTGGATTCATGTTGTTTATCTCGATGATCGTTCGATCCAGAAGGTCAGGGATAAAGCGGACGTTGCCGCAGTGGATATCGCTTATCTGGCAAATAGTTACCCGGCCGTCTTTACTCATGCTTTACTCCAGCTCTAGACGCAATCTTTAACGAGTTGTGCCCCTCACCAGATGGTCAAAGCCGTAGCGCTCTCTACCACCCGCTGAAAAGTATCGTGGCGGAGCTTGCTACTAAATTCTCACCTCCTTATCTCCCTACTCCAAGTTTATCCAAGAGAGGTATCTCTCAGAGCGTCAGTATCACTCTCTGCTAATTTCCGCGCTACTCTAAGTAGCGCCGTGCCAGCTTGCGGTGCTCTGTGTCAGCGGACTTGCGGCGGCAATTCGGCGTTACGAGTAGCGTGGCAAGTTCTTGAGCGCTCGAAGACGCGCGGGCGAGGTTCGCCGGGCGCCGGGCGAGTATCCGCAAACTCTCAAACCCCTCTCAAAGGCCATTGGAGCCGCAGAACCGGACCGCGAGTTCGATGGCGCCGCTCCCGGCAGCTCGTAGGGCGCCGCGCAAGCGAGGGGTGAGCAGAAATTAATGTGTATTTTCGCGTGCCCCTATACATGATCCAGGAGGGACACAGCACGAATTAAACGCGTGATAACGCGGGCTCTTACAAGCAAGATACTGAGTAGGTTATCCCCCCGGCTCAGATGAACACCTCGGTCCTGCCTCCGTCGGAACCGTATTCAACCGCCTCCACTATAGCCCGCGCGATCTTCTCGCCACCCCGCGCCGACGGTTCAATCGGGTTGGCGTAATCTCCTTCTTCAGTGCAGATCGATCGCAGGTCGAGCAGGGGGAGGCCGTGGGCGAAAGCCGCGCGAATGATGCAGTCGTTGAATACCGTCAGCGCCGTGACCGCCATCCTTTGCAAGACCGCCTCGGGGAAGCGCGGGTAGTAGATGGTGCAGATCGCCGTGGGTAGCCCTCGCGCGAGCACCCCCGCTAACATAGCGAGGTAGCCACGCTCGAACTCGTCGCCGATATCGGCGAGACCCAAGAGCGCTTCGGCGGTGGAGCGGGCAGATGTGGTGAGGAAGTCGCTGCTGTCTAGCGCGTCGTTACCGCCGGCGCTGACGACCAGGTGCGTCGCGTCCGTCGGCAGGCGTCGTAGTTGTTCGCGCAGGTCTCTAGTCTTGCTCCCGTCGACGGCAGCCAGCGTTGCTTTCGACCCATAGGGCAACCGTTGTCGTACCTGGCGGACGACATCGGGTGCCCCCGCCGTCACGTAAGCGGCGTTGTCGAAGATAGAATCGCCCAGAAGCACCACGTGACTCACGGGAGTATTGTTACCCGAAGAGAACGCAAGGCAACCTCTTCCTCCTGGCGCTTCGTGGCCTCCGGAAAAGGAGACCTTAGAAAGCGTCACAGGCCTATTCCGGGCCACCCACTAATTAACGCGTAAACACGGGTTAATTAGTGGTGGGATCAGGTTATAGCTACGGCTCCATCGAAATCATTCCTTGACGGCCGGACTTCGAGAGGACTCAGAGCTCCGTGCAGGCTTCCTTTAGCGCTGCTAAAACGCCCTTTGAACCAACGGCGGTGCCCTTCGCCTCCCCCTTTCCCTACCCACCGGTCCTCGTGGCGTCTGAAAGCGTTTACACGTGTCGGGGAAGTAGCGACCGTAGCACCTCCTTCATAAGGCGGCGGAGATGCAGACAATCACCGGGCGGTATGCTACCTTAGGGTGCACACCCTGGCCTACTTGTCGTGGGGGACGAGACCGAGCCCTGCAGGCTCGCGGCGATGTGGCGTTGGAACGCGATGGTTCGCCGGTATTAGCCGGCTTCTTAGAGGCGGTCGGGGAGGCCTCCCACAGCGCTTAGACCGAGGATCGCCGTTCGGCCATCGGCGGAACTTTTATTCCTAACCGGACGAGGGTATGGCAGAGGTGGGGCTCGGCCGCCCCCTGTATACATACTACCGGTCACCGGTACGAAGGAGGACGACGTATGTCTACCCGCAAGCGTGTCACGCCCTGGCGAACCCTCTCCATTGCCCAGGGCAACGCCGCCCAGATCGTCGGGCTGCTCGGCGCGGTCGCGCTCGCGTGGTACGCCGGCCGGGAAGAGGCCCGAGGCACGCGCTGGATGGTCGCGAGCCGGCTGCTAGCGTACTTCTCGGAGCACGCCTTCTCTCACTGGCTCGTCGGACGTACGCTCGGCATCCGCTTCACCGGTTACGGTCTCCACGGCACGAGCCACCCGCACCTCTACCCGCCGGGGGCGCGCTGGGTGTTCTCGCATCTCCCCCTCCTTAGCGCCCGCGTCGACCCTGCGTCGCTTAGGGCAGCTTCGCCCGTGGCGCGCGCGGCGATGTACGCCGCCGGGACGGTCGGGACCGTGATTCCGAGCATCGCGATCCCCGGCTACGCCTGGCAGCGCGGCGTGCGTGGGGCGCGGGGCTTCTTCGTGGGCGCAAACCTATGGAACGTGCCGCTGCTCCTGAGCGAGGCTTTACGTCCCGGCGGGGACCTGAGACGGGCATGGCAGGCGCTACGGGAGCGCTCGGGGTAGGCGTGGCGTGAGCTCGTCGCGTCCCCGACCTCTTCTTCGACAGCGGGAGCATAGCGAAATAGGCTTGTGCGCCTTCGGTAATGATCCACGGCCCTGCATCCACACTTTCAACCCCGGTACTCCAAGTATTCCTCTCGCAGGATCGCTTTCACCGGGGGTGCCGGGGGTAAATCCGAGCTTCGAACTAGCCTAGGTTAGGGACTTCGGGTGGAATGGTGACGCTTCGCAAGGCGCCAGCCGGAGTCAGGCCAGGCTCCGGCGCTCCTTCAAAGCCCCCTTAAAAGCTATAGAAGCCACTTAGCTAATGCTATCGTCCTCGGGCTCCACACTGGTTCACGTACTCTTAAAAAGGCTTCCATACGCCACCTTCTGAAAATCGCGGGACAGATCTCGGTCTTGCTGACGTAACAACCGACGACGGTCCACCTTGCATTGAAGACGCT
>JADDPM010000097.1 GCA_016781885.1 Rubrobacter sp. | reverse complement strand
CCCGTTTGAGATCCTCAACCTCTGAGGCGTGGCGCTCTTCGAGGGCGGCGCGTTCTTTGCGGAACTCCTTCCTCAACGCCCCGATCTTGCTATCCGATTCCGCGGCTGCGACCTCCGCGCGGCGCTGTTCTTCGAGAGCCTGCCGGAGGGCGTCCATCTCCGCTATGTGCTTGTTGCTCATATGGAGCTGCTCGTCGGCGTTCTGCTGACGCACAGCACTGATCTCGGCCCGGAGCTTCCGCACCTCCTCCTCGGCCGCCTCCCGCGACCGATCCTCCGTGCTCAGGCCCTCCATAGCCTCCAGAGCCCGGCCTCGCGCCGCCATCTCCTTCTGGGCGACCTGCAAAGCCCCTCTGGCCTCTTCGAGGTCCCTGCGAAGCTCCGCGACCTCGCCCTCGAAGCTCTCGATGAGATCGTCGGCGGCCCGCATGTGCTCCTCGAACTGAAGCAACGGATCCCGGTACTCCGCCTCGCCGCCGGTCATGTCCTCCCTGGTACGCTTCTTCGTCAAGCCGCGTTGTCCCTGGTAGCGTCCACCCGCGACAAGGGTAAACCTTTCAAGCCTCCAGGTAAAGCCCTATTACTATTCTGCGCCAGATCCCGGACAACACCACAACAGAGCGAAAAGCAGCCCTCGAATAAAGCGGCCCCACAAACTGCGGGCAAACCCGGCGCCCAAAGGTTGGGAACGGACAATCGGACCGTAATACTCTTACGAGCTTCGCGCTCTAATGCGGCAACAAAAGAGTAGAGACGAATTGTGCCTGAAGAGACGGGGGACGCCGGGAGGCTACGCGCCCTAGCCCTCCGTTTGGCAGGCGGGGCAGTGGCCCTCGATCACGAGGGAGGTGTTAGTCACCTTGTAGGTAGTGTTCTCACGGATGCGGGCCGCGAAGTCGTCGAACTTCAGGCCCGGTATCTCCGCGACCTCGCCGCACCTCGTGCAGCGGATATCGTAGTGAGGCTCGGTGTTCAGGTCGTAGCGCACAGGCGTCTCGGACCATCGCTTCGCCTCTATGAGACCAATCTCCTCCAGCACCGAGAGCGCTTGGTAAACCGTTCCGAGCGCCACCTTGGGGTTCTTCTTTTTGACGGCAAGGTAGACCTCCTCGGCCGACGGATGCCCTTTGAAGTCCTCAAGCGCGTCGAGCACCGCCCGGCGCTGCGAGGTCAGGGTGTAGCCAGATCGCCGAAATCTCTCCCGAACATCCCTCTCCGGAGAGCCGATCATACTTCGCCCCTGTTTCGATTAATAACCATTCCTAAAAAAGTGTATCACACCGCGCCGCGCGATCCGGGTGTAGCATTGGCTTGATGAACCTGCTTGTCGATACCCTGATAAATCTCGTTCGCCTCCTGCGTAACGCCTCCTCTCGCGCCCTCCGGCGCCGCCCCCCCGACTTCGTCTGGCTCCCCGTCACCGGCCCTCTCCCGGAGCTCGGTCCCCCGCGGCTGAGTTTTCTACGCCGGCGCCTCGATCCCCGGCCCTCACCCCCAAACCTCGAGGACATCCGATCACGTCTCGATCGAATTCTCACCGACGGTCGCCCGCGGGGCGTGATCCTTCGCGTCGAGAACCTCGACGCCGGTTGGGCCTCCCTCGAAGAGCTTCGCCGCGAGCTACACCGGTTCCGGAGCGGAGGGAAGAAGGTCGTAGCCTACCTTGTTGACCCGGATACCCGCTCCTACTATCTTGCCACGGCGGCGGACGAGATCTTCGCGACCCCGCTCTCCACGCTGAACGTCATCGGCCTGCGTGCCCGCGTGAACTTCCTCAAGGACACTCTGAGCCTCGCAGGCCTGCGGACGGAGGTCGTCGCCGTCTCGCCCTACAAGAGCGCATACGGAACCGTCTCCCGCTCGGACTTCTCCCCCGAAGCGCGCGAGCAGACGGAGAGACTACTCGACCGGAGGTTCGACGAGCTCGTCGCCGCCGTATCCGGCGGGCGCGGCCTCCCACCCGAAGAGGTTCGCAATCTTATAAACCAGGCGCCTTATATCGCCTCCGAAGCCGTGCGGAACGGACTGCTGGACGGGGCGCTCTACGAGGACGAGCTCTCGCAGAGACTCGGCGACGGAGGGCCGGCGAGGCTCGCGGAGTGGGGGGAGGCGGGAAAGGCGTTGCGTCTCTCGTACCGGAGACGTAAGGGGCACAAGGTCGTGGGGCTCGTAAGCATCAGTGGGACGATCACGCGTGGGAGTAGTCGCAAGCTCCCGATACCGCTGCCCCTCCTCGGGAGAGAGCAGGCCGGGAGTGACTCGGTCGTCGCGGCGCTGCGGGCCGCCGAGAAGAGCCGGCACATAGGGGCGATCCTGCTCCACGTCGAGTCCCCCGGCGGCGACGCGCTTGCCTCCGACCTGATCTGGCGCGAGGTCAAGCGCATCGACGCGAAAAAGCCCGTCGTCGTCCTCATGGGTAACGCCGCCGCTTCAGGGGGCTACTACGTCTCGGCGCCGGCGAGTCGTGTCTTCGCCCGCAAGAACACGATCACCGGCTCTATCGGCGTGATCCTCACTCGCCCCGTCGCCGCCAACCTGCTCGACAAGCTAAAGGTCAACCCAGTCACTGTAGAACGCGGCGCCCGCTCCAACCTTCTCGATCCGCGCCGCGAGCCTACCCCCGACGAGCTGGATGCCCTGAACGAACAGCTCCAGAGCTTCTATAGGGAGTTCAAGGACCGCGTCGAGAAGGGCCGGAACCTCAGCCCGCAATCCCTCGAAGAGGTAGCCGGCGGCCGGGTCTGGACCGGCGGAGAGGCTCTCGAACTCGGTCTCGTAGACGCGATAGGAGGTTTCCGCGACGCCCTTGACGAGGCCCGGCGGCTCGCCGGTATTACCGAGGGAGCATCCGATGCGCTCGTAAAGGTAACGCCGCCCCGTGGCGCCCGCCCTACACCCGGCGAGCCTGTGCGAGAGGCCGTGGAGGTCATGAGCGGCGCGCTCTCGGAGCTTGCGGCGGCCCGCGTATGGGCGCTCCCTCCGTACGAGATCTCCGACGATTGGTAGTATCAGCGTGGAGATGAGGAAGGGCGTAGACAAACGGGCGATGGCCGTACTCTCGGCCGGACACCTCTTCACGGACGTGAACCAGGGGGCCGTAGCCGCCCTCATACCCTTTCTCGTCGTGGAGCGCGGGCTCTCGCTCGCCGCCGCCGGGGCGCTCGTCCTCGCCGCCACGCTCAGTTCCTCCATCGTGCAGCCGATCTTCGGCTACTTCTCGGACAACAAACCGCTACCCGCGCTGATGCCGCTCGGTGTCCTGCTTGGAGGAGTAGGTATAGCGCTAGTCGGCGTCGCTCCAGGCTATCCCCTGATTCTGGCCTGCGTCGTAGTATCCGGCCTCGGAGTAGCTGCCTTCCACCCCGAGAGCGCCCGCTTCGCCAACTACGTCTCAGGCGCCCGCCGCGCCCGCGGTATGAGCTTCTTCTCCGTCGGCGGCAACGCCGGCTTCGCCCTGGGACCCGTTATCACGACCCCGCTCGTCCTCTATCTCGGCCTACCCGGCGCCCTGTTCCTGGCCCTCCCCGCCCTCCTGATGTGCCTGGTACTCCTCTATGAGCAGCCCCGTCTCCTGACGTTCAGGCCCGAGGCGGTCGAGACCGCCAGCGCGGAGGGAACGGGGGAGCCGGAGCGCTGGGGGGCGTTCGCGCGGATGGTCGCGGTAGTGAGCGTCCGCTCGTTCGTATACTTCGGGCTCGTCACCTTCGTCTCCTCCTACTACATCGAGGTGCTGGGCGCTTCGACGGCTCTCGCCAATACGGCTTTGAGCGTGATGCTCTTCGCGGGTGCTGTCGGCACCCTGACGATGGGTCCGCTCGCCGACCGGGCCGGGCGGCGGGCTGTGCTCGTGGGCTCGATGCTCTTGCTGACGCCTCTGATCTTCGCTTTCACTCTCTCAGGCCCGCTCGCCGGGATGGTCTTCCTCGCCCTCATAGGCGCCGCCACTATAGGGACCTTCGGCGTGACGGTGGTGATGGGCCAGGAGTACCTCCCGGGTAGGATAGGCGTGGCCGCCGGCGTCACTCTGGGCCTCTCCATCGGCCTAGGGGGCCTCGGCGCCCCGCTGTTCGGAGCCGTCGCCGACAACTTCGGCTTGCACACGATGATGCTCGCCCTCGCCGCCCTGCCCGCGGTGGGTCTCGCCCTCTCCCTCACTTTGCCACGTGGGCCGCGTTCCGACCCAAACCGCGCTTCTGTGTAATAGAACTTCCCTACAAAATTTCCCGTTGTGAGTACCATAGCTAGGGTGAGTTCGTCGTTCGAGAAAGGTTAAGGTCGCCCTTTGAGGATCTTCAACGCCCTCGGCCATATGACCTACCGTTATCGCTGGTTCGTCGCGCTCGCATGGGGCGCGCTGGTGCTTGCGGGAGCTTTCTTCGCTCCGAATGTTTCCGAGCGTCTCAAAGGCGGCTTCGGCACCGCGAACTCCGAGGCCGAACAGGTCCAGGACGTCATGATCGAGGAGTTCGGCGTCTCGCCCAATAGCCTCACCGTAGTCTTCGAGGGCGGCGGACTACCGGCGGAGGGACAGGAGTTTCAGGAGGCGCAAGATAGGGCTCTCGACGAGGTCCGCGAGCTGGAGGAGGTCGAGAACGTCATCGGCTACTCGGAGACGAACGACCCCCGTTTCGTCTCTGAGGACGGCGGGGAGAGCTACACCCTCATCAACTTTAACACTCCCTACGACGACGCGCAGGACCTCGTGGACGAGGTGCGGAGGAAGGTGAGCAATGACGAGCTTACGACCTACGTTACCGGGGCCCCGGCGGTGTACATGGATATAACCGAGGCGAGCAACGAGGACATCCGGCAGGCCGAGAAGTACGCATTCCCCCTGGCGCTCGTGATCCTGATCGTCGCGTTCGGAAGCCTCGTGGCGGCGGGTATTCCGGTCCTGATCGGGGGCGCGGGCGTGGTCGTGACCCTCTCCGCCCTGTACTTCCTCGCCGGTTTCTACGACATGTCCGTTTTCGCCCTCACCATCTCGACCATGCTCGGCCTGGGTCTCGGCATCGACTATGCTCTCTTCGCCGTTAGTCGCTTTCGCGAGGAGCTGGAGAACGGGCCCGTCTCCGAGGCGGTCCCACGCACGGTTGAGACGGCAGGGAGGAGCATATTCTTCTCCGGTACCGCCGTCCTGATCGGACTGACGGGCCTCCTCTTCTTCCCGTACATGTTCATGCGCTCGATAGGGGTCGCCGGCGCCCTCGTGGTCCTCTTCTCCGTAGCTTCCGCCCTGACCCTTCTGCCGGCGGTGCTCGCCATCCTCGGCCCGAAGGTCAACGCCCTCTCCGTCCGCCGTCGGCGAATGAGCGGGACCGTCGGGGCTGGCTTCTGGGCCCGGAGCGCGGAGTTCGTGATGCGCCATCCGATCTCCGTGCTCGTTGTGGTGGGCGCTATGCTTCTCGTCCTTCTGTACCCGGTGATCCACATGAGGGTCGGTGTCCCCGAGGCGAGCGTGCTGCCCGAAGAGTACGAGTCGCGTCAGGGCAACGATATTTTGAGAGAGAACTTCGACTACGCAAGCCTGACCCCAATATACGCTGTCGCCACCCTCTCGGACGACCCCTTGAGCGCTAAAGGCTTGGAAGAGATTCAGGCCCTGGGCGAGCGCGTCGAAGAGGCCGAGGGCATAGACCACGTCGAGAGCATCTACACCGTCGGCGTCGAGGCCGCCGGGCGTCTCGCGCAGACCCGCCGGCAGGCCGAGGCCGAGGCGTCGAAGGGTGTGGACGAGGCCGTTGAGGAGCAGCTTGCCTCCTTGCGCGAGCAGTATGGCTCTGTGCCGCCCGGCGCCGAGGAGCAGATACGCGCGGAGGCCGAGGAGCGCGCCGCCGACGAGCTGAACGCGCGGGTGCCCGAGCTGCCGGCTGGCGTCTCCGCCGATGGCGTCGTAACCGCCGAGGGCGTGGCGAACTTCCTGGATCTACCGCAGGCCCGGGAATCCGAGGAGCTGAAGAACGCCCTGAGTAATTACACGGCCGGGGACAAGGCGCTCCTGCAGGCGGTTACCGAGGACAGCCCGTACACAGAGGAGGCGCGGGATGCGGTGGGGGAGGTGCGGGCCATAGAGCCGACCGCAGGCACGAGCCTGCTCGTAGGCGGACTCCCAGCCGGGCAGAAGGACTTCATCTCGAACCTGTACGGGAACGCCCCCTACGCCGTCGCCTTCGTCCTCGGCGTGACATACCTTGTCCTGCTCTTGACCTTCCGCTCTTTCTTTATCCCGTTAAAGGCCGTGATCGTCAACATCCTGAGCCTCACCGCGAGCTTCGGCGCGATGGTCTTCGTGTTTCAGGACGGCAACCTCTCGGGCCTTTTAGGATTCACGCCTCTGGGTTTCGTGGAGGCGACGGTGCCGATCCTGATGTTCTGCACGATATTTGGGGTCTCGATGGACTACGAGGTTTTCCTGCTCTCGCGCATTCGCGAATCCTACGAGTACGGCGAGTCAAACACCGCGAGCGTCTCGAAAGGCCTCGTGGCTACCGCCGGGATCATCACCTCGGCGGCCGCCATCATCGTCGTCGTTACCGGTGCGTTCGCCTTCACCGGCATCACCACAACCAAGGCCATCGGTCTCGGCCTCGCCGTCGCCGTCTTTGTAGACGCGACCATTATCCGCGTTCTCCTCGTTCCGGCCACCATGCGTATCCTGGGCGACTTGAACTGGTGGCCCGGCGGCCGCAAGAGCGTCTTCAAACGCAAGGCGTAGGGCCGCTCGAATCTATAGTGGACCCGCGCCGTCTCACTCCGCCCATGCGGCCCTCTGTGAGCGGCCTATCCAGGCACGCTGACGTTCTTCAGCCAAGCTAGATCTCGGGGCGGTTACTTAGAGGATCATGCGCCGCTCCTGGAGCCCGAGGGGAGGTATCTGCTGGCGCCGAGATATGAGGCCGAGTGGGGCTGGCACACCATGGCGGTGCAACCCTTCGCCGTGATCCTCTCGGCCAGACAGCGAGAGGTTGGGGCCTTGATGGGAGTTTCGAGAAGGCTTGCGAGAGCGGTCCAGATCCACCCGCGTAGAGAGATCTCCGTATAAGACCTCCGTACAAAAAGGAGAGGAAGAGCCAGGACCTCGGCTCTTCCTCTTCAGGTCGATGTTGGTCGCTTGCGTTGATCCAGCTTTCAAAGGCCCGAGAGCCAAATGCTTTTAGGCGCGCCCTGCAGCGGAGCTTCTCCCGGACGTCGGGGAGGCGAGGCCGATGGCGAGGGCGGCCGCACCCGAGACGAGGTGCAGGATATTGTCCGGGCCGTTGAGTGGCAAGAGGCCGAAGACCGTGGGGAGGATTAGCCCTATCACGAAGAGCAACAGGTAGAGTACCCCAACGCCTATGGCGTAGGACCTTGCCCCGGCGGCACTCCTGTAGCTCGCCAGTCCGGCCGCCCCGATCGCTATGTGCGCTATGTTATGCAACCAGTTGACGGCGAACAGGCCCAAGAGCAGACCCGAGAAAGGCCCTATGACCCCTGGAATGTTCCCCGTGAGCAGTGGCGGGATGAACCCTAGAATTCCTACTAACAGATAAACCAGCCCAAAGATCTGGGCAAAGCGTTGAGCTAACGTCATGTATCTCTCCTATCGTCGTTTTCCTACCGCAACATACGCCTACGATGCCCTCAGAGATCACTCAATCACACCGCTAGGGCTCTGTTTCCCGGACCATGAACTAATGGTTCCCATCCCCGTAGCGCTCGAAACTCGTTGAGCTTTGAGGATCAAGCAGATGTATGAACATGCTCCTGGCTGATAGCAGAGAATCCGAGTTTCACAGGTCTGGCGGTCCCTGGATAGAGCGTCAGGGTTTGCTGGATTTTTCTGGGAGCGGCCTCTGGTGGAGTAGGTCGACTCTAATCGACCCGCAACGCGATGTTTGCCAGGCTCTGCCGACTCCGCCAGGATTAATTCTTGATCCTGGTACTCTACCGGGCTAAACTAGGTAGATGAGCGAGTTGGAGCATTTACTCAGGAGCCGCGGGTACCGGCTAACGAATCAGCGGCGTTCCATCGTGCGGGAGCTAGAGGATAGCAGGCACCTCTCTGCAGAGGAGATCTACGACCGGGTCAAGGGGGGGTACCCGGAGTTGGGACTCTCGACGGTATACCGTACGTTGGACCTGTTACACGAACTCGGGATCGTGCGCAAGGAGGACTTCGGGGAGGGATACTCACGTTACGAGCTCACCACCGAACGCATGCATCACCATGCGCGTTGCCGGGAGTGCGGCAAGGTCATAGAGTTCAACGAGGAGCTCATGGAGTATCTAGCTTTGCAGGTCGAGCGCGAGACCGGCTTCGTCACCGACTGGCACGAGATCACGCTGCACGGCCGCTGCAGTGGGTGCTCCTACAGCGGTTCTCACGACGATTG
>JADDPM010000220.1 GCA_016781885.1 Rubrobacter sp. | reverse complement strand
GCGGACATTTTCTTGGATCGACCAGAATAGGAGGATGAGCTTAGGGATTACGAAAGGCTAACCGAGACAGGCGAGGCGTTCATCTATATGGCGATGAGCCGTCTGATGGTCAGAAGATTGGCCCGCTTGTGAGGCTTTTCGGACGGTTTCTGGAAGAAGAATTCTACGAACTTCGCCTATAGGGGGTTCTAGGAAGTAATTCGTCAAAAAAGTTCCGAAACTAGCCCATATGGGGGATGCGCCCCACCTGCCCCGGCCCTAAGCTACTCCCGCTACGTATACAGGGGCGGGGGATGCTCCTCTTCCGCCCCACTAAGGAGAAGGAGCAGGGCATGATCAGGAGCGCAGCAAGCAAGGTCATGTGGGTGGGGAGGGCCACCGTCTTTCTGGTGGGCTTCTCAGTGATACTAGGGTTGGTCTTCGGAGTGGCAACAACGGCCCTTAGCGCCACGGGGGGTACCTTCATCCTAGGCAAGGCCAACGGGGCAGACAGGGTCAGCAAGCTGACCGCTTCCATAGCGGGGCCTGCCCTCACCCTTGTAAACCAGAGCACCGAGGCCGCTGCCACCGCCCTCAACATAAACGTGGCTTCTGGGCAGCCGCCCTTGAAGGTCAACGCAGCTGCGGGAACTGCCACCAACCTCTCAGCAGACGAGCTAGACGGCAAGGACGAGAGCGCGTTCGCCTCCTCCTCACACAACCACGACGGCAGTTACTATGCTGCTGGCTCAAAGGTTGCAGACTCCACCCATGCTGACCACGCCGACTCTGCCACCAACGCCCAGAACGCCGACAAGCTAGACGGACAGGACTCTACAACCTTGCTGCCGGGCGGCGACTTGCCGAAGGACCGCACATTGCGAGGGCACTACAATGTCTACGACAAGGCATCTCCCCAGCAAGGTGGGCAAGAAAACATGCCCATCTCGTTTGGCTACAGGCTAGCCTCGGCACCTACCGTGCGGATCATTAAGGCTAATACATCGCCTCCGGCCGAGTGTCCCGGAACGGCAAGCGCTCCCGAAGCCGCCAGCGGCTACCTCTGCATCTACGAAACCTCAAGCTACAACCTATATAATAGTCCATACCGTACATACCCGTACGTCTACGGTACAAGCCGCATTGGGACACACATTGCCGCAGACAGCACCGTGAACAACCACACTACCTATGACAGCACTTTCTATACGTACGGCACGTGGGCGGTAACGGGGAACTGATCGTCTCCACATGAGAAGGGCGTCTGTAGGGCCGGGGCGTAGCAGCCTCGGCCCTTCTCTATTCACCCAACGTCGTGGAAGAAGAATTCTCCGAAGTCCAGATTCAGCATTCTGTATAGTCCTAGCCTATAGGGTCGGGGTTCCCCTCTTTTCCTGGCCTGGCGCATTCTAGTCGATACTACATGCTGTGGTGCTGGATAAAGATGCGCGAAGGCGCATACGGATCGAGCCCTTAGCGCAAGATTTTCCTTGAATGCGACCGCAAAGCGCAGACGCTCCCCAATGTGCATGTTCGCGCCCCTCCCGCCTCCTCCGTGGTGAGACCCGTTGACCCCGTGGGGTGTCCCGATCCGCCCAAAGACCCCGCGTGTTGATGGGGTGTTGATGGGGTGTTGGTGGGGTGGAGCCTTCCACGGTCCCGCCAGGGACCTCGTCGCCAATGGGGTTACTCGAGGGGATAGAAGGTTGCCACCCTCCGGGGGAGGGCCTACACGAAAACTCTGTTCCGTAGGCGAAAAAAGGTCTTGACGCGGGGGAGGGGGTGGAGTTATCCTGCTGGACACCACAGGATCTTTTGTCGGTTTTCGCCTCAAAGCAAAACCGCACAGCGGAGGTCGCATCGCCGCCGAAGGAAAGGGTGCGTAGGTAAGGGAAGCAAGGTCCGCCCAGGCGAGACTCCCGGTGGGAGAGCCGAAAGGACCAGAGGAGAGAAACCGCCCCGCTCCGGTCGCCGCCTGATCCAGCGTGCGCGATCCAAAGGGACGGAACGGCACAGGCATCTTGGGTAGCCGATCGTAAGCAGAGAGGAACCCCAGGGCGCCGAACGAATGACGGAGATCCCGCCGAACGAGTGCCCCTCATCGGCGGGACTTCCCGTTGACTCAGAGCCGAAACGGTCAGACGGTGCCCCCGCGCCGCTCGCCCGCCTTCGGCTCTTTCCTTTTTCCCGGAGGTGCCCGACGAACGGTGCCCCGGCCATGCCCGCAGGCGTAACAAAGACCGGAAGGGAGGTGAGGATCATTGTCGGTGTCAGGATAGCGCCCGCGATCGGCGCGGGGCGCGAGGAGGCGGAGGACCGGTAGCCGGCCAAGCGGAGCCGGGGCTCGGGCGATCTTTGCGCGGCCCCCTACCGGGCCACGCCGGCGTGGCCGCCTGCCTAGTCGGACGGGAGTAGTAGTGGCGAACGCGGAGGCTCCAGCCAGCGCCAGCTTCGCTAGGCGCGCCGGGAGCCTCCTCCTGTAGGGAGAAGGAGGCACCCGCCGACA
>JADDPM010000219.1 GCA_016781885.1 Rubrobacter sp. | reverse complement strand
GGGCGGCCTCGCCCGCGTCGTGCGCGGCACCTGGCCCCTGTGGGCTGGCGCCCTCGTGCTGGCGGCGCTCAACGGCCTTACCCTGTTCTTTAGCGGCAAACCGTGGGGTATCACGGGCGCCTTCGCCCTCTGGGGCTCGAAGATCGCGGCGGCTCTCGGGGTGGACGTGCAGTCGTGGACCTACTGGTCCGGGGAGAACGCGGCAGCCCTCAACAAGCCGATCCTGGCCGACGTCACCTCGGTTATGGACTTCGGCATCGTGCTCGGTGCCCTGTTCGCGGCTGCCCTCGGCGGAACGTTCGTCCTGCACCGGCGCATCCCCTGGAAGACCGCCGCCGCGGCGATACTCGGCGGTATCCTGATGGGCTACGGCGCCCGGCTGGCCTACGGCTGCAACATCGGTGCCTACTTCGGTGGCGTCGCCTCCTTCAGTTTGCACGGCTGGCTGTGGGCCGCCATGGCGCTCATCGGCACCTACGGCGGGCTTAAGCTTCGACCGTTCTTCGGACTTGCGAACCCCAAGCCGACCGACTCCCGCTGCTAGAGGGACAGGCGTCGATTCGCCACTCGCCGGGCTACCTGCTTTGCGTTTCGCTCGGGTCCTCCTTAAAGAACGGTGCTTGCAGACTCAAGACCGGAGCCCTCCGGGCCAAGGAAGGTTCCGGTAGCGCTGTATCACCGGCCCCGCAGGAGGGGGGTTGCGAGCGAAGAAGCCTGGCAAGACACCAAAAAGGAAGCCCGGGTAGATGCGGCCCCAGGGATCGCGGGCGGCGAAGACGTCGGCCTCTTCCGGAGAGTCAGCCCAAAAGGCGGTGAGCCCCCCAGCATAGTCGAAGTCCTCAACCATAAGGGACGAGGTGGCGATCAGCCTCCGTCCCAGCATCGGCAGGTACTCGCCGAGGGTCGCCCTCATCGCCCCCGAAACCGCCGGGTCGTCGAAGTGCAACGAGGCTTCTTCCAGGTTGACGGCCAGGGACACGAAAGTCTCTTCAGGAGATCCCCTGCCTTCTCCTGTTGCCACCACCTCCGCGGCCACCCGGAACGCCCGCGCGCGCCCTTCCAACTTATCCGCCAGTTCGAGCGCCGCACTCCAAGACTCCTTGCGCAAGGCGGCGAGTGATCCAACCCGTTTTGTTGCCCTTAACAGCGGGGTAAGGTTGACCACGGCGTCCCCGAGCCGGTCCAGCTGCCTTTCCAACTCCCGGCGGGAGGCATCACCGCCGTCGTCGGGACTCAGGTGGATGATTAGCGAGAGCCAACCGCTCACGATCGGCTTCTTGCCTTCTGCAGATCGAAATCCGGGCGCACCTTCCGGGTTATCTCCCGCATGTCCCGCCTGAGCTCTTCAAGTGTCGCCCTGCCCCAGAACCAGTAGCCATTGTAGATGGCGTGGATGGTGAGGTCCGGATAAAGGGTGAAGGCGTACGGCAGGTACGGGTTGTGGACGGTATCCGTAGTCTCCAGCATGTCCAGCTCGTGCAACCACTCGCGCTTTACATCCGAGAGGAAAGTCCAGCGTGCCCCGAGTCCAGCCCGGAAGGCACAGATCACCTCCGGCGTATCCACGCTCACCGATACCATCCTGGTGTAAGCGACCTCCGCCTCGTCCTGCAACCGTACCAGCCCCCGCATGAACTGTTGCTCTTTGGGGCACCACCAGCCCCGGTAGAAGTTGAGAATAATTGGATCCCCGCCGGCCAGTTCAGAGAGGGTGCGGCGATGTCCGCTGTGATCTGGCAACTCTATGTCTGGAAACTGGTTGCCGATCTCAAGACCGGAGCGCATGAGTTCCTCCTTCGTAGCGTGATGTTACTGACGATGACCGGTACGGGGCGCTACGACCCGCCAGTAACTTTGATCGCGGGGCGGTGCACATTGAATCCCGAACCGATGAAGACTTGCTGCCCGACGAGGAGGCACTCCCCGAGCAGATCGTCGGAACCAGCCTCTCCCCGACCACCCGCAAGCCGCGCTCCTCGATCTCGGTCATCCCATCTTTGCAGAGTCTCTTGACGGAAATTCCGCTAAGAGAGTTCCGGTGCGAGTAGGCAGCTCAGCGGTCCTAGGGGTTTATATTAATCCTGCAGTTGTCCTCGCCCAGAATCGCCTTCTTGATCCCGAGTTCCTTCTCTAGCGAGCCTTCTTTCCCGAATACATCCACGCTTCGCCACAGTTGTTTGGCGGCTTGCTCTGGGAGAGCGTCCGGAGCTATCTGAGAGAAGTAGTGGCGCATTTCCTCCGGTGTGGCCCTTCGATGCTTGCTGGAGCTTTGAACATACCCGATGTTCCATTCGCCGTGCGGTCAGGCCGGGAAGAAGATCAGATCTTCCCCCTCCAGTAAGTAGATCCCGTACTCTCGGTTGGCCCTAACGATCTTACGCAGCGTCTCCGGTATATCGTGATCTCCCAAAGCCCGCTCCTTTCGGTTCAGGGGTCAAAGGATGAGCAAACATTACAATATCAACCTCTCAAGCCATGTTTTGCTCCTCTCAGGGCGTTAAAGGCCGGGTGTGAGCCTCGGCCCTTTACTAATGAGCCCGGACGACGTAGCGGATATGCCAGTTGGGACCCTCGTCCAGTAGTCGCCGTAGTTCTCGATGCAGGTCTGCAGTG
>JADDPM010000096.1 GCA_016781885.1 Rubrobacter sp. | reverse complement strand
AAAGCGTCGCAGGAGGATTGCAGGCGTTTCGCAAACCGCTTTAGGGCACCAAATCTCCACTACCGACAGGCAGATAGACTGGCTCGTCTACGAGCTGTACGGACTGACGGATGAAGAGATAAAGATCGTCGAGGAGGCCACGGACCGGTAATCGTGCGGAGGCCCTACAGCGGACCTTCCCATTGACCAAGCCACCGATCTCTGCGCTCCTTGAGCCACGTCGTTCGCAACCTGTTTGCCGCGATCCTGGCCGGCATATCCTCCGGGCAGAGGTCGGCTATGTCCTTGTATAGTGTCTTCCCGCCACTCATTAGCGCGACCAGCCCTCTTTCGGCCTGTCTCCGGTCTTCAGAGGCTAGTCTCTGCAACGTCGCTGGTAGCTCTCCCTCCAGCGGTTCGCCTAGCAGCCTGGCGAGCTGGCCGTCCTTGCGGAGTTCGAGCTCACGCCGTTCCGCCTGAGTGAACTGATCCCAAACGGCCGCTTGTTCTACTTGCTTTCTCTTCTCGTCTTGCTCACGCTTCCGCGCAAGGTTCTCCTGTTTGAAAGCGGCGATCCAAGCGGCGGCGAGTCTGGTCCGGCCTCGCTCCCTGGCCCGCTCTCGCCTACGTCCCCGCGCAAGATCCTGTTGCCGCTTCTGCGCCCTCTCGTCCCGGTACGAGGTGGGGAGCTTCTCTTCCTCTCGATCATGATCGCCATTCAGCACCAGAAACACCCTACTCTCGTCCGAAGCCTCGGGCCTCGAAAGAGGAGCGCGCCCGAGGCTTGCATATTTGCGGGGCTAGGAAAGTTGCTCCAGTATAAGATAGCCGACTTTCCTATTAATAATTATTGTATCATAGTCCGGGCATACTCGTAAGAGGGCCTGCATCCCGGTTGACAGACAGCCTCGTCTACGAACCGTCCGGGCTGACGGACGAGGAGACGGATATAGTTAGAGGGTGGTGACGGAGCAACAGATGATAGGGAGGTAGATATCCATGTTGAGTAAGACAGTACAGGATGCGATGAACGAGCAGATCAAGAATGAGTTCTACGCCGCCTACCAGTACCTCTCGATGGCGGCGTACTTCGAGTCGGCGAACCTGCCGGGCTTCTCACGGTGGATGCGGGCCCAGTCGCAGGAGGAGATGGAGCACGCGATGAGGTTCTACGACTTCATCCTAAACCGGGGCGGCAACGTCGTGCTCGGGGCGATGGAGGGGCCCACCGTCGAGTTCGGCTCGCCTTTAGAGGTCTTCGAGGAGGCGTTGGAGCACGAGCGAAGGGTGACGGCCCAGATCAACGCGCTCTACGGCCTCGCCGCCGGGGAGAACGACTATGCGAGCCAGACCTTCTTGCAGTGGTTCGTCACGGAGCAGGTCGAGGAGGAGAAGAACACCGGAGACGTCCTCGAGACGCTGAGGATGATCGGCGAGGGAAGCGAGGCGCTCTTTCTCCTGGATAGGGAACTCGGCAACCGCGCTAACGGGGAACAGCCGGAGGCCGGCTGAACCGGCGGTTATAAGCCAAATAGATGGGCGGGATGGAACGGGACGTAGGCCTTGTCGAGCATCTGAAGGAGGCGCTGTCCGGGCCGCTCGCGGACTGGCGTGAGCTATACGAGAGCTTCTCCCCCTTGGATCTGTCGACGGGTGAGCGGAGGCCGCGGGTCCCGGATTCGACGGACGGTAGCAGACGGGCGGCGGTGCTGGTGCCGGTGCTGCCGGCAGACGGGGGGGCGCGCATCGTGTACACGCTCAGGACGGGTGAGTTGCGGGATCACCCCGGACAGATCTCCTTCCCCGGCGGGAGCATAGACCCCGACGACGACTCTCCCCTGTATACGGCGCTCAGGGAGGCGGAGGAGGAGATAAACCTGA
The DNA here is from genome assembly GCA_016781885.1 of Rubrobacter sp. Taxonomy (GTDB): domain Bacteria; phylum Actinomycetota; class Rubrobacteria; order Rubrobacterales; family Rubrobacteraceae; genus Rubrobacter_F. Next base: position 6,688 of record JADDPM010000096.1, on the reverse strand, counting down.
GCCCGGATTTGGTCGAGGTCATGGGCGAGCTGGAGGAGTTGTACATACCGCCGTCGAACTTCTTGGTGAGCCCGTTCGTGGGGCTTCTATGCGACGGCGCGGATCTCGTCCTCGCCCCGGAGGAAGTGGAGGCGATCTTTAGCATCTCTTTGGAAGAGTTGATGTCCCCTGGGTCGTTGAAGAAGGTCATATGGGAACGTGAAGGCCGCCCGCACGAGGTGCCGGTCTTCGCGGTCGGGGGACACGAGATCTGGGGCGCCACCGCCGCGATAACCGCCGGGCTCCTCGCCCGCCTGGGCTGGAAGCCGGAGAACGCCACGGGAGAGTGAAACAGCCCCGGCGCCGACGCTCGGCGGGTGATATACCCTGCCGGGTGAATGCTCAGAAAGAGAGCGGCGGGCGCGACGAGCCGGTCTACAAGGACCATAATCTGCACGTCATCTGGTTCGTCACCCTGATGGCGGTACTCGGCTCCTCCAGCATCGCCCCTGCCTTCCCGGAGGTCCGGCAGGCGTTCGGCGTCTCGGCGTGGCAGGTGGGACTTCTCATCACGGTATTTACGCTGCCGGGGGTCTTTCTTACCTCTGTCGCGGGGGCGCTCTCCGACAGGTTCGGGCGGCGCACGATACTTGTCCCCTCGCTGTTTCTCTTCGGCATCGCGGGGGGCGCCTGCGCTCTTGCCTCTAGCTTCGAACTGCTGCTCGGGCTGCGCACCGTTCAGGGAGTGGGGGCGGCGGCCCTGGGGGCGATGAACGTGACGCTCATAGGAGACCTTTTCACGGGACAGGACCGGACGGAGGCTCTGGGCTACAACTCGAGCGTCCTAAGCGTCGGGACCGCGAGCTACCCCGCCATCGGGGGCGCCCTTGCGACGTTCGGCTGGTATTACCCGTTCGCGCTGCCCCTTCTGGCGATCCCGATAGGCTTTCTGGTCCTCTTCTCACTGCGCAACCCGGAGCCAAACAACGAGCAGAGCATCAAGGAGTACGTGGGGAACATCTGGGAGCACGTAAAGGACAGGCAGGTAGCGGGGATCTTTATCGGCAACCTTGTCACCTTCGTCATCCTCTTCGGCGCGCTCATCACCTACCTGCCCACGGTGATGTACGAGAGGTTCGGGGTGGGGCCGCTCGTGATCGGGATAGTTATCGCCAGCGCTTCTCTTACCACGGCCCTCACCTCCACCCAGCTAGGCCGGCTGACGGATCACTTCTCCGAGAAGGTCCTTATCCGGGCGTCTTTCGTGCTCTACGCCGTGGCCCTGATTCTCGTGCCGCTAGTTCCCGTCGTGTGGATGCTGCTTGCCTCGACCGTGATCTTCGGCGTCGCCCAGAGTCTCAACCTCCCGAACTCCTTCTCGCTCCTGAACGAGGCCGCCCCAAACGAGAACCGGGGCGCCTTTATGTCCCTGAACAGCACCATCCTCCGTGTCGGCCAGACTTTAGGTCCCCTGGTCATGTCCGCCGCCGCGATCCCCTTCGGCCTCGGCGGCGCTTACCTCATGACCGCCGTCCTCGCTGCAGCCATGTTCCTCGTCGCCCTCGCTTTAATCCGCTGAACTAGTCCCTAAAGCACCAGATTCGGGGGCGAATATAGCCCCGTAAGGAGGACGTAAGGTCCTGAACTCGGCCGTAGACTGGTCTGCGAAGGGACCGCTCCGGTAGAGAGGTGACGCATATGAACGAGCGCGGTAATAGATCTCTAGTCGAACGCGTCGAGCGCCTGGAGAGGGACGTCCAGGAGTTGCGAGCCGGGCTTCAGCGTACGTCACACGGCACGGACCGTGTTCCGGATGCGGAGTCCCGGAGTGTGAGGAACATGCACGTCCCGCCTTCGCCCATCCCCGAGACTGCGACCGTTGCGGGTCTGGAGCCGGAGAGGACCGCTCGCGAGCACTCTGGTACAGGCTGGGGTTTCAACATACCCTTTGACGTAAGGAACTTGAGCCGTGGGGAGTGGTGGCTCAATAAGATCGGGATCGGGCTCTTGCTCTTGGGGGTGGCGTTTCTGTTCATGTTCTCCGTGGAGCGCGGTTGGATCACGCCCGTTATGCGCGTCGGGTTCGGCCTCGCCATCGGCGGGATGTTGCTCGCCCTGGGCCTCTACGTCTACAAGGGCCGCCGGGCCTTCGCCCAGGTACTCCTCGGCGGCGGGATAGGGGCGCTCTACATCACCGGCTTCGCCGCCTTTCAGCTCTATGGGCTCGCGCCTTATCCTCTCGCCTTCGCCTTTATGGTCGCGGTGACGCTCCTTGCTTGCTTCCTCTCCCTGCGCCAAGATGAGGCTTCCCTCTCGGTTATCGGTGCTCTGGGAGGGCTCGGCACGCCGTTCCTCCTGTACAACGACGCGGGGGCTTTGGACGGGCTCGTCCTCTACACCTGTCTTATCCTCGCGGGCATGGTGGCAGCATACTTCTACAAGGGTTGGGCCTCGCTCCTGGCCGTCTCCTCCGTAGGCAGCTGGATGGTCTTCCTGATCGGCTACTTGAGTAACCTCTCCTTTATGATGGCGCCCTCCCCGGACGACCGCACCGTCTTGCAGCTCGGCGTAACCTTCGCGTGGCTGCTCCTCTGGCTTGCGCCTGTGGCTCGGGAGGTTTTACGAGGCTCTGACCGCGGCCTCGCGCATGCGCACATCGTCTCGACGCCGATCATCGCGCTCGGGTTTACCGGCGCGATCTGGGAGCTTTCGAGCTCTGGTCTCGCACGGATCACGCTACCCGCCGCCATCCTCTACGCTCTCGCCGCCCTCGTACTCCGGCGCTCCGGCAACGACGGGTTCTCCCGTACCCACGCCCTAGTCGGCCTGCTCTTCCTGACGCACACCCTCGTGCTCGTCCTGGAGGGTGACGCGCTCTTCATCGCCCTGGCCGCCGAGGCCGCCATCCTCCACTACGCGGTGAGAAGGTACTCCGATAGGATCGTCTCCGCCGTGGCCCACCTGCTCTTCTGCGTCGCCGGTCTCTGGCTCGCCTTCCGCCTCGTCTCCGGAGCCCCGGGTTTGCCGGGCGCCGTCCACCCGGCGCTCTTCAACGTCCATGCCCTCGCAGACCTCGCGGTTATCGCCCTCGCCTTTGGGGCATCGGTGCTAGTCCTGTCCCGTAATCTAAGCCTTGTGTACCGCGGCGCGGCGCACGCTGCTCTCCTCGCACTTCTCTGGCGCGAGCTCTCGGCGCTGCCGGGCGGCGACGGCTGGGTCAGCGTGGCCTGGGGCCTCTACGCCGTCTGGCTCCTCGTCGCCGGGCTCCGGCTCGACTGCGCCTGGCTCGTCCGTGGCGGACTGACGACGCTTTTCCTTGTCGTTGGCAAGCTCTTCCTCGTGGATCTGGCGGAGGTCGAAGCCGTCTGGCGCGTCCTTCTCTTCCTCGGCTTCGGCGGCCTCTTCCTCGCCTTGAGCTACTATCTCCGCTCCCTCTGGCGTCCGGGCTCCGGCGCGGAAGAAGGTCGTCGGTGAGAGGCGCGCCGCTCCCGCGCCTGGCCCCCGGACATCCCGGTACCAGCAAGTCAGCAAGGGAGATATTCCTGATGACCTTCGACTCTCCTCCTTCGCGCCCTGGATCGGGGCACGCGCCGCTGGCCCTCTAGGGATGGATACTCCCTGACTCAATGAGAGAGCCTCGCGTAACGAACACCGTTCCCCCTCCAGGCGAATCTTCGAGTCCGCGCAGGCCAAGATATGGCGGTTTTCGGGCAGAGAGATAAGTTATCCACAATATGTTGTGGATAATGCGGCTACTACGGTGGATAAGTGGAATAGATGTAACAAGAACTTAATGCCGCTACCGTTTTGCTTAACGTTGGCATTGTAGAGACCGGAGTGGAAAAGTCCGGGTGTGGCTTTACAATTAGGATGCTGGAGCGGATTAGTATCTGGAGAGGTGAGAGAGTGTTAACCGAGGAGCGCGTTAGGGATCAGTTGAGGAACGTGATCGACCCGGAGATCGGGATGGACCTCGTGGAGTTGGGGCTTATCTACGATGTGGGCGTTCACGACGAGGGGCGGCACGTGGACGTGACGTTTAGTTTGACGAGCCCGATGTGTCCGGTTGGGGATATGATCCAGGAGCAGGTCGAGACCGAGACCCTCTCTATCGAGGGTGTCGAGACCGTCAACGCACAGCTCTCCTTCGAGCCGATGTGGAGCCCGGAGATGATGAGTCCCGCGGCCAAGCTCTTCTTCGGCCGCTAGAGAGTACGGACTTCCGTGCGGGCGCCGGCAGGAAGGCCGGCGCCTCTTCTCTTTCTCGTGAACATGAGCGGCCGCCTCCGGAACGAGGTGGAGCCGTACTCGTAGAGGAGGCTTATGAAGACGAGCGACATAAGCGTACAGACTAACGAGCGTTACGAGTTCGTCTCCATCACCGGGGAGGTGAAGAGGGCCGTGCGGGAGTCCGGGGTAGAGGAGGGGGTCTGTCTCGTCTCCTCGGCCCATACGACGGCCGCCGTTACGATCAACGAGGACTACGACCGGGACGTGGCGCGGGACCTCGCGGCCGCGTGCCGGTCTTTGACCGGATCGCTCGACGCCTCCTTCGAGCACGCTGAGGGCAACAGCGACTCGCACCTTCTGACGAGCCTCTTCGGCCAGTCGCAGCAGATCCTGGTGCGGGGCGGGGAGCCGGACCTCGGGCGCTGGCAGGGCGTCTTCCTGGCCGAGTTCGACGGTCTGAGAAGCAGGACCGTGCGCGTCGCCGTCTACCCGGCGTGAGCACGTTCGACTCGTTTATTAGGTAAAATACGAAGTGTACTTGCGTTGCGGCTGTATAAGGGGAAAGCCAACACTCGGGAGGTCATCATGGGCCGGTTGCTAAAGGGGGGTCTCGCGCTCGGCGGGACCGTAGTGGCGTTAGGAGCGTTGAAGCGAATGCTCAACCCACAGCCGCGGTACGCTCCCTGGGAGAAGCCCGGTTATGAGAAGTTCGAGAACAAGGTGCTCGTCGTGGGCGGCGGCTTCGGCGGCTTTACGGCGGCGAAAGAGATCACAGAACGTATAAAGGACCGCGAGGATGTTGGCGTACTCGTCGTCGCCAAGGACAACTTCTTTACCTTCTGGCCGATGGTCGCGGGGATAGTCAGCAGCGATATAGAGACCCGCAACGTCGCCCAGCCGCTCCGGCGCGCGCTCATCACCGCCGGGGCCAGCTTCAGGAGGGCGAAGCTCAACGGGATCGACCACGAGAACAAGAAGATCAACGTCGACGGCGGGCTCGAGTTCCCTTACGACCAACTCATCATCTCGCTCGGCGGCCAGCCCAACTTCTTCGGCATCCCGGGCGTCGAGGAGCACGCTCTGCACATGAGGGGCATAGAGGACGCCGAGCGCATCCGCAACCGGGTCATCGAGCGCTTTGAGGAGGTCTCTTTGATGAGGGGGGAGATCCCCGAGTCCAAGCTCACCTTCGTGGTCATCGGCGGCGGCGCCACCGGGGTCGAGGTCGCCTCGGAGCTACACCTCCTCGTCCATGAGGCCCTGGCGCCGGACTACCCCAACATAGACCCGCACCGGGTCAGGATCTACCTCATCGAAGGCCTGGATAACATCCTGCCCGAGCTGGACCCCGTCCTGAAGCGGGCGGCGCGTACGCGGCTCGTCAACCAGCGCATCGAGGTAAAGACCAACACTTTGGCCGAGGAGATCTCTGCCAACTGCGTCAGGCTCAAGGGCGGCGAGGAGATAGCGTCAGAGAACGTGATCTGGACCGCCGGCAACCGCCCGAACGCCGCGATCAGCGAGCTCGACCTCCCCATCGACGAGCGCAACGGCATAAAGGTAGACTCCTATCTGCGCGTGCAGGATCGCCCCGGCATCTGGGCCATCGGCGACTGCGCCGCCATCCCGGACATCCGCCAGGAGAGCGAGAATGGGCGAGGCGTCCCGCCGACCGCCCAGGCCGCTGTCCAGGAGGGCAAGGTGGTCGCCAAGAACGTCCTCGCCACCATCGACGGTAGGCAGGAAGATCTCGAGGAGTTCGAGTACAGGCCGATGGGCCAACTCGTCGAGCTTGGGAGCGACTTCGCGGTCAACGAGGTGATGGGGGTACGTTTCAGCGGGCGCCTGGCAGCGATCTTCTGGCGCCTTACCTACCTCACGCGGCTCAACAGCCCGCAGAGCAAGGCGCAGCAGGCGGCCGACTGGGTCCTCGGCACCTTCCTTCGTCCCGCCGTTACCCAGGTGCGCGGCACCTCCGAGGAGTAGCCAGGGGCTTCACCGCCCCTTGAGGCTACCCCTGAAAGGTGCTACGTTAGCCGGGACCTGAAGCGAACCCCGGCGAGAAGGGTAGGGCTATTCAAGCGTGATCGAACGGTACGCTCTTCTGGCTGCCACAAGCTACCTTATAGGCTCTATCCCGTTCGGCCTCTACACCGCCAGGCGAAGCCTGACGACGGGTCTCGCGAACTCTGCCAACGTCGCTCCTCTGGACCTCTACCGCCGCTCTGCCTCAGACCGGAGGCTCGCCGGGCTGGCCTTCTCCCTGGAGCTTGCCAAGGGGTTCGTGCCGGCGCTGACGGGCTACCTGGCGTTGGGGACCGCCGGGGCCGTAGGCGGGGGTTCGGCGGCGCTCATTGGACACAACTTTCCCCTCTTCACCCGCTTTCAGGGATCGAACTCGATCGCGCCGCTGCTCGGCGTTCTTCTCGCGGTCTACCCGATAGTCGTGGTCATCCTCGGGATGGTCTGGACGGCGACG
>JADDPM010000018.1:17388-21274 GCA_016781885.1 Rubrobacter sp. | reverse complement strand
CTTGCCTCTATTCACCAAGCTGCCGCCCGGGAGAAGGTTTTACTCCCGGTGGGTCCTATCCTCACAAGGGCCGAAAACAAGATCTTGCGTGGGTATGCGAAGGTTCATTCAGTTGCATACCGCGCTCCTTCGGTACCCTTTGTATAATTTTTGCCTCTTGTTTCGGGGCTCGTCCACCAATTACATCTGTAGCGCTTTTGCCAAGGGAAACCGGATCTCCCCGTCGTGTGCCTGCTCCAGCTCGGACTCGAGTATGGCCGAGCTTCGTTCAGTGAGCTACCTTCGGACCCGTCTACCGCTGGGTCTCATCCGAGTTGTGGTTGCGTTGCCGTGCACCGCTCCCCGCCTTTGCGGCGACGGTCACGATCACTGTGACCGTCGCCGCAAAGAATACGAGGTCTTTCAGCAAGAACAAGAAGCTGCCGTCTGACAGCTAATGGCTCATGCAGAAGGCTCGGTCCTTCGTACGTTGCTCTAGGAGGTTCCTGAAGAGCCGAAGCCCCCCTTCCCGCGCTCGTCAGCGTCCTCTGTGAGAAGGTCTACGTTTGCGAAATTGGCCTCCGCCGCCCGCACGAGGACGAGTTGGGCGATCCTCATGCCTATCTCGACCTCGAACTTCTCTTCGCGGTCGTGGTTTATCAGGGGGACCATGAGCTCTCCCCGGTAGCCGGGGTCTATAAGCCCGGGCGCGTTGACGAGCGAGACCCCGTGGCGCGTCGCGAGCCCGCTCCTCGGAAGGACGAGGCCCGCGTACCCGTCGGGGACGGCGACAGCTATCCCGGTGCGTACCACGACCCGCTCTCCGGGCGCAAGGACAGCGCCCTCGGCGGCGGAGAGGTCGTATCCGGCATCCCCGGAATAAGCCCGGACGGGCGCCGTGGCCTCCGGCAGCAGCCGCCGGAACGGCACCCTCAAACCGCGAGCCTCCAAAGCCACGGCTGCGGAAGGCCCGGGCAAGTAAGAGAGGTAGCGGGACCCATACGGGGAGGTATCTTAGCATGGCGACGCGGGACAAAATCCAGCGTCCGAGTCGCAACCGAACGGGGCCGGGAGATGCCATATTCTCGGCGTATCTGCGTTCAGGCCCCGAAAGCATGAGTGAGGACCGAGGCACAATGCCCCGGTCCCGTTGAAAGATCGATGCAGTTTCTCGCGATCGCTTCGGGCTCACGAACGCTCGCGTTTCGAGAGACGCGAGCCGCAGCCCCGGCCAGCCAGCACTGGCCAGCCGATGGCGATCAGCACGGCGAACCAGGCGCCGGTGTTCCCTGTGAGACTACCGTTGAGCCAGGATGCGCCGCCGAAGACGAGCGAGGCTACGAGTAGCAGAACTCATTTAAATCCAAAAACAGCCGTTTGCATCAGACATCTCCTTTCTGTATTTGCGTGAACACGCCAAAGGACGAGGCTCGATTACTCACGAGCGCCAGCGTAGCCAGAACAGGGCCGCTATATAGGTCACCCCAGCCACCGCGAGGATCAACCCGTAGGAGTTGCCATAGTGACCCTAAGCCAACTCGTAGAAGAACCCCCCCCTATCAGGATCGAGAGCGTCACGGTCCCTGTGATCGCGGAAGCCTTCTGATCGAACATTCGATAGCGCTGGTCCGAAGGCTGCCCGCGCAGCACGCGGACGATCTCGCTACGCCCGCCCAAAAGCATTAACAGGCCATAGCCGAGCACGATCGCAAACGGCCCTACCCCCGCACCCGGATTACCCGACAACCAGAACACTGCCAAATAGGCGAGACCCAGCAACAGGCAAAACAACGGCACCGCCACCTCTTATCGTGCGTCATCGGCATGGAATACATCCTCCACTGGTTTTGCGAAGTATCGCGCCAAGGTGATCGCAAGCGGCAGCGAGGGCGTGTAGCGGTCGGTCTCTATAGCGTTTATGGTCTGCCTGGACACGCCCATCTCCTTCGCCAATTGCCCCTGTGAGAGCCCCCTCTCGGTCCTCAGCTCTCGTACATCGTTCTTCATACTGTAAAGCTAGCTTAACAAGTTCCATTTGTCAAGTAAGTTTTACAGTAATAAGTCTGTACTGATGGTTCAAGGCTCTCCGAAGGATGCTCGGAGGGACTTTCAGGGAGCGGTTCGCCAGCCGTGTTCAGATGCTATTCTTTGTCCATGAGTGAGAGAGACGCGAGGAACGGTAGAGGGCGTTACCTGGTTACTTCGGCGTTGCCGTACGCCAACGGACCGTTGCATGTCGGCCAGATCGTGGGGGCGTACCTTCCGGCGGACGTCTTCGTGCGGTACCTGAGGATGCGCGGCGAGGACGTCGTTTACGTCTGCGGCACCGACGAGCACGGAGTCCCGATCACGCTGACCGCCGAGCGCGAGGGGAAGGACCCGAAAGATGTCGTAGACTACTGGTGGGCGCACATGAAAGAGACCTTCGCCCGCATCCGCATCGGCTTCGATAACTTCTCGCGCACCTCGACCCCGCTGCACGCGGAGAACACCCAGCTCTTCTACCGCAAGCTCAAGGAGGGCGGCTACATCACGCAGGCGGAGAGCAAGCAGATGTACAGCCCGACCGAGGGGCGTTTCCTGCCCGACCGCTACGTCGAGGGGACGTGTCCTGTGTGCGGCTACAAGGAGGCACGGGGCGACCAGTGCGACAACTGCGGCTCGTGGTACGAGGCGTACGAGTTAATCGACCCGCACTCCAAGGTGACCGGTGGACCGGTGGAGGTCCGAGAGACCACGCACCTGTACCTTGACCTGCCGAAGTTCTCCGAACGCCTAAGGGAGTACATCGGCGGGCAGGAGCACTGGCGCACGTCCGTCAAGAACTTCGTCCTCGGCGTCATAGACGGGGGATTGGAGAAGCGACCCATAACGCGCGACATAACGTGGGGTGTGCCGATCCCGGAGCCCGGCTTCGAGGACAAGCGCTTCTACGTATGGTTCGACGCCCCTATCGGCTACGTCTCCTCGACGATGGAGTGGGCCGAGAAAATTGGGGAGCCGGACCGGTGGCGCGAGTACTGGCAGGAGCCGGATACGAAGCTGATCCACTTTATCGGGAAGGACAACACGGTCTTCCACTCTCTGGTCTGGCCCGCACAGCTCATGGGCACGGCGGAGGACGGCGAGGAGCCCTTCATCCTCCCCTACGACGTGCCGGCCAACGAGTTCATGAACCTGGAAGTCGTGGTGGACGGGGAGCCGCGTGCTATGCAGATGTCTACGAGCCGTAATCTGGCCGTGTGGCTGCACGAGGCGCTGGACAGCTTCCCGGCCGACCTCTTGCGGTTCTACCTCGCCTCTAACCTGCCGGAGACCGGGGACGTCGTGTTCTCCTGGCGCGAGTTCCAGAGCCGGGTGAACTCCGACCTCATAGGCACACTCGGCAACTACGTCAATCGTACCCTCTCGTTCATGGAGAAGTATTTCGACGGTGAGGTAACGCGCCCTGGAGAGGTCCCCCTGGAGGCCCGCGAGGCGTTGGACGACGTGAAGGAGATCGAAGCCCGCTACGAGGAGCGGATGTACGCCGGGCGGCCCAGGGAGGCCCTCGGGGAGTTGCTGGCGATGAGCCGGCGGGCCAACCGGTTCTTCGACGCTTCGGCCCCCTGGAAGAGCCGCAAGGACGACCCGGAGGCGGCGCGGACCGCGCTATACTACTGCTGCGTGCTACTCGGTACTATTGCCTACCACGCCGCCCCCTACGTCCCGGAGGCCGTTCAGCGGCTGCGGACGTTCTTCGACGGGCCCGTCGAGCGTATCTCCGACCTGTACCCGCCGCAGAGCTACCGGGGGTCGGGAGCAAAGCCTCTGTTCCGCCGCGTCGAGGACGAGGAGGTCGCCGCCGCCGAAGAGAAGCTACGCCGCGCGGCGAAGGGTGATGTTTGATCTTTTGTCGGGTCAGCTC
>JADDPM010000018.1:0-17255 GCA_016781885.1 Rubrobacter sp. | reverse complement strand
ACCGGCCCGACGAGGAACCCGCCGTAGCCCAGAGTCGTGACGACGGAGATAGCTCCCCCGGCCCGTCCCGGCGCCAGGTCTCCGGCGACGGAGAAGGCGATGGGTACCACCGCCGAGAGGGCGAGCCCCACGACCAGAAACCCGGCAACAACGAGGCGGGGATCCAGGGTGGCGAGCGAGAGCGCCATGCCTCCCGCCGCCAGCAACCCCGCGCCGAGGAGAGTCGTCCGTTCGCCGAAGCGGTTTACCACCCAGGCGGCGCCCAGCCGCCCCACAGCCATCGAGGCGTGAAAGACGGCGCCCCCCGAGGCTCCGAGGAGCGCGGGGAGCGCGAGGGACTGGCGGAGGTAGATGCCGGACCAGTGCTCCATCTCCCCCTCCGAGAGCAGCCCCAGGACGCGATAGCGGCGACGAGGAGCAGGGGGAGGTTACGGTAGAGGCCGAAGCGCCCGGCCTTCGTCATTTCCTCCCGCTCCTCTGTGGGCGGGGGGAGACGGACCGTCGCCACCATCAGGATCACCACCGCGAGAGGGACTAGTACCAGGAGGTAGACGTACCGGTAGTCCAGACCGGCCGAGAGCAGCCCGCCCGCCGAGAGTGCGTCGACCACCCCGCCGCCGCTGAAAGTTGCGTGCAGTACGGGCATGCGCCGCCGACCAGTGCCCTGCTCGAGATCAACGGCCGCCGCGTTTATCCCGACGTCGTAGAGCCCCGAGGCGGCATACAGGGTAGTCAGCACCACCAGCAGGATCGCGTAGCCGTCGGTAGCTGCGAGCCCCGCGATGCCCGCGCCGAACACGCCCCCCGAAACCAGCAAGAAAGCGCGTCGCCCCAGCCGGTCCGCCATCCACCCGAGGAGGGCCATCGCGAGGATCGAGGCCATCGCGCCGACGAAGAGGGCGAACCCCAGAGGACCGGGCGAGAGGCCGAGAGCGCGGCTCAGTTCAGCGAGCAGTACGGCGAAGGCGCCCCAGAACAAACCAAAGAACCCGAAAGCCCAGAGCAGCACGAGCAGGGCACCCGTTCGCGCGCTCGGGCGCAACCCTCCCGGCCCGGCTTTATCTACCTCCACGCGGTTTTCCGCTCGTCTGCCGATAGCATCAGGGTACGGCCGCGAGGAGGGCTTTACAAGAACCTCGAACGTTATAAGAAGTTCAGGGCGGCGAGCGCGATCACGAGGTAGCGCAGCCCCTTGCCGAGCGCCATCCAGAAGCAGAAACCCCAGAAGCGCAGCCGTGTCGCCCCGGCGAGCACGACCAGCCCGTCGCCGAGGACCGGAACCCAAGAGAGCAGTAGCGCCGGCTGACCGTAGCGGTTGAACAATCGGGCTGCCCGGCTTTTAGGAACCTTGCGCGGCTCCGGCAAAGCCTGGGCGGCGCGGCGGGAGATCCAGTACGTCGTACACGCCCCCACGGTGTTCCCCAGCGTCCCTATCAGCACCGGCATCGCCACGAGATCCTCGCTCCTCACGAGAAAGACAAGAGGCGGCTCCGAGCTGAGCGGCACTACCGTGGCCGCCAGAAAGCTCCAGAAGAAGAGAGCACCGTAAGAGTATACCAACGACAAACCGGCGAAATTTCCCATCTTTAAAGGCTGGAAGCCGCATGTTACCAGAGCGTTCACGGACGTTCGCCAACGCTGGACCTTCGCGAGCCCAGGTTACACCGGTACTGAGACTACCTCCAGTCTCTTCAGCGGTCGGCACACGCCGACGGGTTATTTAAAGCGGTACTGGCGGTACATGCCGGCGCTCTCGTCCACGTCGGCCTCGGTCACGTGGGTGCGCCCGCGGCTTGCGACCCTCTCCTCGATCCGCTTGCGGATAAAGCGGCGCATAAGGAAGGGGCTGCGCTTGATGCGCCGGTCGGCCTCCGGGTCCCAGGTGATCTGCTCGGTCTCCGCCAAAACGTAGCCCTCTCTTCCTCTCCGATCTACAAACTTAATTCTAACGTAGACCCTTCAAGCTTGCGTTCCAACTCCGGGAACTTGCTCACTACCACCGCTCCTCTATCATTACGTTGGAGTAGGGCCGGAAGAGCGGTGCATGACGGCGCGGAGGTGAGCAAGAAGTGGTGCGCGACGAGCTGGCGCGGAGGCGGGTGGGCGACGAGAGCTTCCGCTGGCGCGGAGAGGAAGTCTGGCGCGTCGAGGGCTTCTCCGACGCCGTCTTCGCCTTCGCGATCACGCTTCTGGTCGTCTCGCTGGAGGTGCCTAGTTCCTTCGATGAACTGTTCGAAACTATGCGGGGCTTCTTCGCCTTCGCGGTCTGCTTCACCCTGCTCCTTTTGGTGTGGTACGAGCACTACAAGTTCTCCAGGCGCTATGGGCTGAGAGACAACTTGACCGTGTATCTGAACGCAGCGTTGCTGTTTCTCGTGCTCTTCTACGTGTACCCCTTGAAGTTCCTCTTCACCCTGCTGGCGGACCAGTTGTTGGGCTTCAGTGAAGAGGTAATAGAGTCATCCCAGGTACCGCTCCTTATCTTGATCTACGGGGTCGGCTTCGTGGCCCTTCAGCTCGTGTTCGTGATGTTCTACTGGCACGCGTACTCCCTACGCGCCGTCTTAGAGCTAGACGCGCCCGAGTCGTCGGTGACGCGAGAAGAGATTCAGAGCTTCCTGGTGAACGTGTCGGTCGGGCTCGCTTCGATCTTCGTAGCAATCCTGGGCGGAGAAGAGGCCAGCTCCTGGGCCGGGATGCTCTACCTGTTGATATTCCCGCTGCAGATGATCAACGGCCGGGCGATGAGATCGCGCATGGCGAAGAGTGAAGGGGAAGAGCCGTGAGCTTCACGCCGGACCCGCGAGGCACGAATCTCAGGATAGCTCCCCCACTGCCTTTCTCGTATCAGTACGTAGTCCAGGGTGATGAGCGTAACACCCGTCCTGTTAGAGCACCGTTAGAATAAGCTTTCCGTATAGACTGCAAGGAAGGACGTTTTGGAGAAGCCCGCGGCTCTCGAAGTCCAGGAGATCACTCGCATCTACAAGAGCAGCGGACGCGGCGTCGCGGACGTGAGCTTCGAGGTTCGGCCCGGCGAGGTCTTCGGTCTCATGGGACCGAACGGCTCCGGGAAGAGCACGCTGCTGCGCGTCCTCTCGACCGCCATCGAACCGGACAGGGGCGCTTTCCGCGTCGTAGACGCGGACGGCATCAAAGAGAAGCGGAAGGCGCGCGCGAGGATGGGCCTGATGGTCGACCGCCCGACCCACTACGGTGACCTCTCCGGCTGGGCGAACGCCTACCTCTTCGCCCGCTCCTACGGGATGGAGGAGCGGAAGGCCGAGAGCGTGCTCGCGGAGCTCTTCGATTACTTCGGGCTCGCGGAGTACAGAGACGATCGCGTGAAGACCTACTCGTATGGAATGGGCAAGAAGCTCGCGCTCATCGAGGCGATGGCGCACGGGCCGGACCTACTAATACTCGACGAGCCGTCGCTCGGGCTCGACTATGCCTCACAGCTCGCTTACCAGAGGAGGATCCGGGAGCTCGCCGCCTCCGGCGTCGCCGTCCTGCTAGCGAGCAACCAGGTGGACGAGGTCGAGGCGATGTGCGACCGGGTCGCGTTCCTGCACCGGGGGAAGCTCTTGACACTCGGGACGCCGGAGGAGTTCGTCTCCTCTCTCGAAGGGACGCGGCGCATCGTCGCCACGCTCCGCAACCCGGTCGAGTACGGAGATCTGGAGGGGGTGCCTGGTGTCGAGCGGGTAGTGCCGGAGGGGCGCGATTTGGTGGTGCAGTGTGAAGAGAGGGCGGGCATCGTCGCGGACGTGGTCGCGGGGATCGTGCGGGCGGGCGGGGATATAACCGACCTCGCGGTGCGCCGGCCGAGCCTGGAGGACGTGTACGTGAAGCTCACGGGGGAGGCGCTGAAGGATGAAGCTTGACCCGCCGGACGCCTACTGGAAGAAGGACGTCGTCCTCTTCTTCGGGAAGAGGTTCGCGCTCCTTATAAAGATGCTCTATCCGGTGGCGCTCGTAGTGCCGGTGGCAGCGAGCGACATACCGGCGCAGTACGCAGCGGCGGTAGTCGGGATCGTTGCGATCATGACCGGCACCTTCGGGGCCGGGGAGAGCCTCACGGCGGATTTGAACGATGGCATACTGATGCGCTTCTCCCTCACCCCCCTCTCTCCCCGGCGGATAGTCTTCGAGCTCCTGGCGGTGAACGCCGTCCTCGACTTCATCCAGCTCTTGCCCGCACTGCTGCTCGTCTACGTACTCCACCCAGCGCCGCTGATATGGGTGCTCGCCGCGACTTTTGCAGTCTTCGTCACGCTCGTGACGGCGAACTGCATCGGCATCTTCATAGCCAACTTCACTTCCTCGCCAGCGGACGTGCTGCTCTACGCCACGGCGATACTCGCCCCGCTCATCTACCTCTCCGGCTTCTTCCGCAACCAGGACCCGACCGGCCTCCGCGCGCTCTTGCGCGACCTCATCCCCTTCGCCTATATGAACGATGCCCTACAAGCCGTCTTCGGGCTCGCCGCCCGCTCCGCCCCCTTCGAGGTCTTCCTCTACCCGGGCATCATCGCCGCCCTCCTCGCCGTAGGCGTCTGTCTAACCGCCCCACGGCTCCTCTCGCCCCGGCTCTAGAGGAGTAGGAGGATTCCAGATACCACCGTTCGGGTATCTCTGGTTCCAGCGAATAGTGCGAGCCGGGAGTGCTTCATGGTCGACGGAACGGAGAAAATAAAGGCTCTCGAAGAGGCCGTGCGGCTGCTGGAGTCGGTGAAGGTGGACCCATGTCGGATCGGCGAGCTCGACTTTGACGAGGCGCGGATAGACGGCCACGTCACGACCGCCCTCAGCGCCGCCCGCGCCGCCCTCTCCACAACCAAAACGCGCGAAGACTCGGGAGACCTCCGGTAAGACGGCTGCTGCCCGAGCTGGGCTATAATAGCAACTCTACCCCCCGTTCTCTCCGACCGTCGAAGCAGCTCGTACATTCGGTATGCTTTTCCGGTGTATTGGCATGGCCCGAACCGCAGTAACAGTCTCCTGGAAGAGGCAGGAGAAACAGAATCTATGGTAACCAGACCTTCTAAAGCTGGCTCTTAAGGCCAGCCTTGCAGCGCCGCTTCAGGTCCCGGTGCGCCCGCCACCGGGCGAAGAGACCGGGTCGCTCGCCGAGTGTGCGCGAACCCCTGCGCCGGGTCACGAAGAGGCGACCGTTCTCCAGCCGACCGGCGGCGAGAAACGAGGTGCGTGGGTCCATGTCCGGGACCGCGAAGTCATGGTACAGGAGCGTGGCCGATGAACCTTCGGGTAGCGAAGGTTCGCCAGAACGCGACAATCTGATAGGAATGCGGTCCACATTCCAGTCCTCGACATGGACAGTCTCGGCTGTAAGCCCTCCGCCAGAGACGTAGGCGAGGACGCTGTGATCCGGCGTCTCGCGCCGGGCGACGGGACGAGGCTCGCCGGCTTCGACGAGTCGCACGATGAGACGCGGCATGTACCACCAGTTCTCGCGCCTCAGGAGCGGGCTATCTATCAGCTGGCGGTCAGGCGGAAACTTGTCGAGCTCTTGATGCAGGAGCTTCTCGTAGAATAACTCTCCGTCCGGGTCTGAAACGACCTCTACCCTACCCGACGCGGTCAATGGGCTCCAGCCGGCGTAGGCAAGCCGCGAATCGTGGAACACCAGAGTCGCTTGTGGGGAAGCGGCAATCTCTCGCGCCAACTCCAGGCGGGCGTAGGTGAGAGTGAAGGCGGGGCATCCATCTAGCAGTAATGGCGTCACGGAGGTGAGGCGGGGCATGTCGTCGTCGCCGGTGTGGGCGAACGTAGCGACGGCGGCGAGCTCCGCAGACGTGATGAGGGTCTGCCGATTATATTCGTGCATGGGTTGTAATGATACCTCTAACGGCTTATAGTAACCTATGAGGCGTAGGAAGCCGTCCTACGGTATTGGGGTACATGGATATATCTAGATATATCCATCTGTATAAAGGAGGAGAGTATGCCAGCGGTAGTCGTAGCGATCCTGGTGTTCGTAGCTTTTTTTCTTGGCTACCGTTTCTACTCCAAGTACCTAGCCGAAAAAGTGTATGCGCTGGATAAATCGAAGCCGACGCCGGCACACGAGTTCGAGGACGGGGTGGACTACGTTCCGACCAACAAGCACGTCCTCTTCGGGCATCACTTCACGTCGGTTGCAGGGGCGGCGCCGATAGTCGGCCCGGCCATCGCGGTGTTCTGGGGCTGGGTGCCGGCACTCTTGTGGGTGGTTCTGGGTACGATCTTCGCGGCCGGGGTTCACGACTTCGGCGCGCTGGTGATCTCTGTCCGCAACCGGGCGCAGAACATCGGAACTTTGGCCTCCTCGGTTATCAACGCGAGGGCTCGCACGCTATTCTTGTTAATAATCTTCTTCCTGTTGACCCTGGTAAACGCGGTCTTCGCGGTGGTAATCGCAAACCTCTTCATAGCCTTCCCGGGCTCGGTCATCCCGATCTTCCTCGAGATCCCACTCGCCATCTTTATCGGCCAGTACATCTACCGGCGCAGGACCTCGGCGCTCATCCCGTCGCTCATCGGCGTGGCTTTGCTCTACCTCTCCATCCTTTTGGGACAGGCGTTCCCGATAGACCTCAGCCCGATTGCCTCAGCTATAGGGTTGGATGCCCGGATGCTGTGGATAATCCTCCTGTTCGCCTATACCTTTGTAGCCTCGCGCATACCGGTGTGGGTACTGCTACAGCCGCGGGACTACATCAACTCGCACCAGCTCTTTATCGCCCTCGGGGTAATCTTCTTAGGCGTCCTGATCGGGTTCGATAGGATCGTCGCCCCGGCGATCGCGAGCGTACCGGAAGGTTCGCCGCACTGGTTCCCGTTCCTGTTCATCACGATCGCGTGCGGCGCGATCTCGGGTTTTCACAGCCTGGTGTCCTCCGGCACCACCTCAAAGCAGCTCGACAACGAAGAGGACGCCCGCTATGTAGGATACTTCGGCTCCGTCGGCGAAGGCTCCCTCGCACTCGGCTCCATCCTCGCCGCCACCGCCGGATTAGGAGCGTACACCGTATGGCAGGAGAGGTACGCCGACTTCAACACGGCCTCCTCTGGGGCGGTCGGCAACTTCGTCGAAGGCGTGGGGCACTTCGCCAACAACCTCGGGGTTCCGCTCGGGATAGCCACCATCTTCGCCGCGGTCGTCGTGGTCTCGTTCGCGGCGACGACGATGGATACCGGAGTCCGGCTCCAGCGCTACATCATCCAGGAGATCGGGGAGATAGTACGTTTCCGACTCCTTGCGAGGAACCTGACCCTGGCGGCGGCGCTCGCGGTCGTAATACCGCTTGGGCTCGCACTCTACCCCGACCTCGCCTTCGGGCGGCTGTGGAGACTCTTCGGCACCACCAACCAACTCACCGCCGGGCTCGCGCTCGCCGTGGTGGCGGTCTGGGTCTTTACCAGGAACCGTAACCCGCTGGCCCAGATAGTGCCGCTCGTCTTCCTTCTGGCGATGACTACGTGGGCGCTGTTTATCCAGCTGGGCGACTTCTTCCGGGCCGGGGATTATTTGCTCGTCGCTATCGACGGCGTCATCTTTGTGTTGACCCTCTGGCTGATCATAGAGGCTATCGGGGCCTTCCAGCGAGCCCGGAGCGAACGAGCGGCGAGTGGCACAGATGGAGGAACAACGGGAGCATGATGCACAGGATAATCCTCGTTCGTGAGTGGGACGCGCAGCTCGCAGCCTCCGGGTGCTGCGGACGGCTCGGCGGCGAGAACACCGAGCTCGGCGATACCGAAACCTTCGCGGCGAACCGCTCTGAGATGGAGGCGATGGGCGAGGTCTACCGGGCCCTGCGCGCAGAACTCTTCGATGAAGATGTGGAGATCACGGTCGTCGACCCACGAAACATGGTCTGGCTCGTCCCCGCCCTCCTCAAGGACGCCCGCCGGAGAGGTTTGAACCTGCGGGAGATCTGGAGCCAGCTCCGGCGTGGGATCTCCTACACCTCGATTGTCGTTGACGGAAAGGTGCTCTTTAACGGCCGGATCCCCCCGGTAGAAGACGCCGTCGCCGCCGTCAAGAAGGAGCTGGAGATATCCGAGCCAGATCCCGCGGTGGTCTGAGCCCGTGACGCCCGGCTGGCGCGAACTGTATAAACGCATAGAGGAGCTACACGACGAGTACTTCGTTGGACGGTGGCGTTCGGGGATGCAGCGCGAGGCAGGGCGTCAGCAGGACGCTTTGATGGCGATGCTCTTCCTGGAAGCTCTGGGCATCCCGAACCCCACTAGCTACTATGCCTTCGAACTCTACCCAGAGTTCGTCGAAGAGTTCCACCGGTGGCACCAGAGGATGGGGATGAACCGATTCCCCGAGCCGGGCGTCTGTTGTTGACCCGGCGCCTGGTCTTCTTCGGCGGCAAGGGCGGTGTAGGAAAGACGACGTTGGCCGCCGCCTTTGCCACCCTGCTCTCCGGGCGTGGGGAGAAGACGCTCCTGGTCTCCACCGATCCGGCCCACTCTACCAGCGACGTGCTCGGCGCGAAGCTTTCGAGAGAGCCCACGCAGATCGCAGAGAACCTCTGGGGGATCGAAATCGACGCGGCGGCGGATGCTGCGGCCTACGTGGAGCGAGTCAAGGAGGACGCACGCGAATCGGTGAGCCCGGAGGTTTTGCCCGCGGTCCGCCAGCACCTCGAGCTCGCCAAGTCCAGCCCCGGCACCGAGGAGTCGGCGCTCTTTGACCGATTCGTGGACCTGATCGCCCTTAGTCCTGGCGAGTATGATCGAATCATCTTCGACACCGCCCCCACGGGTCATACACTGCGGCTCCTGACGTTGCCCGCGCTGCTCACGGCCTGGGTCGAGGGGATGGTCCGCCAGAGAGAGAAAGTAGCCGGCATGGAGCGTATGCTGCGCAACCTCGCCGGTGAAGAGGGATCCGACGAAGACCCGACCCTAAAGCGTCTGCGGGAGCGCCGTGACAAGTTCCATCACGCCCGCCACCGGCTGCTCGAAGACGCGAACTTCTACCTGGTGCTCATTCCGGAGCGCCTGCCGATAGAGGAGACCTCCCGAACGCTGCGCACGCTGACGGAGAACAGGGTCGAGGTCGGAGGGCTAATAGTAAACCGGGTGCTGCCCGACCTCGCCGAAGGAGCCTTCTTGCGGGCGCGACTAGAGCAGCAGTCCGAGTACCTCGACGAGATCACCACCAGGTTTCGGGACCAGAGAGTAATCCAAATCGAACAGGACGCCCACGATATCACTAGGCGAGAACAGTTGAGCGGCATCGCCGAGCAACTGGAAGCGGCCAGTCTCGCCTAAGGTACCAGCCTAGTCATAAGATCCTGCGCCACCAGGAGGGTCGGACCTCCTCCTCCTCGCCATGCGCCGCTTCGTCGCTTGCCGCGCTGCTCTCGGTCGGAATCTCGGCCCTCATCCAACCCACCTTGCCCTCGACGTAATCCTTTACGTCCTTGTATCCCGTCTCTGCCAGTTCACGGGCAGCCTCCTCGGAGTGTGTGGTCAGGCGGGATCCGAGCAGTAAACCACGATCTCCGCACCCTTATCCGGCAGGAGATCGGACGCCAACTTTTCAACCCGCTCGGGCGGCAAGGTTACAGCTCCTGGCAGGTAGGAGTCTCGGAAGGTCTTTTCTAGTAGCACCTCGACAAGGACGAGGTCGTCTCCCCAATCCAGCTTAACCTTCAGTTCTTCTCGCGCGGTGGTCGTTGGAAGTGCAGATGTGCGAGACGAGGAGCCTGGTCAGGAAAGGGAGAGGCTCATGGCCTCCGAGCTCCGAGAGAAGGACCTTTGCAGCGGGTAAGCCGAGAAACATGGCCCTGGGTCCCAAAGAAGAATAACAACCTCGACAGCCGCTCGTGTTGAACCGCAGGTCGAGCTGCGAGGCAACTTTCGGTGGAAGGACATTGGTCACGGCAAGAGTTGTGGCTGACAGGTTTCTGGTCGTTTTCGCAAACAGGTCCTGACGGTCTCGTGCCGTTTGTGGTGCCTCTTCTAAAGGACGGAAGGCCGAAAAACGATCCGTGCCCGGATGCGCTGGCTACTCGGCGGGCTGCGTACCGTACTTCGAGTGAACCTCCGAGCGCCACTCCAGAACCTCCTGGCGGCGCTTCTGCACCTCTTCGGGGTTCTTGGCGGCGAGGTTGGTCGTCTCGGCAGGGTCTTTGGAGAGGTCGAAGAGCTCTTCGGGCTTGTCATTGAAATGATAGATGTACTTCTCCGTCCCCTTGATGCTGGCCAGACATCCCGCCGGGTTCCAGCAGCTCGCCATTAGAGTGCGCTCGGTGGGGATGGGTCCGAGTAGCGAGTAACCCGGGTAGTCTCCGCCTTCGACCTCATAGCCCAGGAGGTCCGCTACTGTCGGGAGGATGTCGAGTTGGTTGACCGGACCCCTCAGGCGCGCGCCTTCCTCGAACCGCTGGGGGTCGTGGATGATGAGCGGTATCCTCAGGCCCTCCTCGTAGATCGCGTTATCGTGCTGGTAGCGGCCGTGCTCGCCGAAAGCTTCGCCGTGGTCACCGACGATGACGAAGACCGTGTCCTCGTAGAGCCCGAGCTCCTTGTACTGGTCGAAGAGGTTCTTTAGGAAGAAGTCCAGGTAGCGGACGCTGTTCAGGTAGCGGTTTACTAGCTCGTTGTCGGTGAACTGCTTGCTCCCGTAGCGCTTCTCGGGGGCTAGGTAGTCGTGGTGGGGAGCCGAGGTGAGGTAGGTAGCGAGGAAGGGCTCGTCTCCATTCTCTTCCAACCAGTCCTTGCTCGGCTCCAGCATCACGTCGTCCTCGTAGCCGAAGTAGTTCGTCTTCTCGAAGCCCTCTGTGTCCATCGTGTCTACCGAGTGGAACTCTTCGTAGCCGAGGTTCTCCAGGATCTGCGGGCTCTTCTCGTAGGTGCTCTCCTGAGACATGAAGTAGGCGCTGTTGTACCCCTGCTGGCTCAGGAGCTCGGGCAGGCAGGTGGAGGGCGGCTCGTAGTAGGCGAGCACCTTCGTCCCCCAAGGGTCGAGCGGGGGCGCGATGCCACAGTTGGTCGCGGCGAGGGCGTTGTGGGTATGAGGGACGACCGTGTACGCCTTGTCCACCAGCAAGCTCTTATCCGCCAGCTGGTCCAGGAACGGCATCGTCTTGAGGTCATTGTTGTAGGGGGTGGTAGCCCCCGCGCGGGTGGACTCTAGAAAGATCATCACGACGTTCCGTTTCTCCCCGGAGCGTGCAGGCTCCAGGCTCGCTTCGGGGGTGGGCTGGGGGGAGATATCCGGGAGGCTCTGGCCCTCTGCTACCTCGCCGGCGGTCATGATCACGTTGACGAAGGCGTCCCGGGAGAAGGACTTGCTAGCGCCCGTCGAGCCGCCGCCGGGGAGCAGCGAGAACGAGAAGAGCGCGTACACCGCGAGCCCCACGCCGACGACGCGCAACCAGGAGACCCCCGCAGTCCGCGCGCCAATACCCTGCCAGCCGCGCCAGCGGCAGAAGAGCCGCGTCGCCAGCCAGGGACCAAAGATTGTGTAGACGAGGATAGCCGCGAGCACGACCAGTATACCCGTGGTTAGCTCGCTCGCGATGGCGCCCCCCGTACCCTCGGGAGAGTAGAGCCAGAGGTAGATGTAGTCGGAGTCGAGCGTCGAGCCGGTGACCTTGAAGTACTGGTACGCGCTGGTCGTTATCAGGGCGACGAGGAGCGCGGACAGGTGGAAGAGCCCGACGACGGTCCAACGCGAAGCACCCCTCCTGGCTACGGCGAACAACCCGATCCAGAGCAGCGTGTACCCCAGATTGAACAGGAGATCCGAGCGCATGAGCCCCAGGGCTCCCCAGAACCCCGGATCCTCGGGCCGCGAGAAGACGAGGACGCCCTTCAGGACCAGGTCGTACAGGAAGAAGGGGACCAGCAGGCTCAACAGGTACACCCAATCGCGGCGGCTCAGGAGGGAGCGCGATGCCTCTGGTCGTGTCTCCACGTTGTCTTGTGCTTGTGACATAGAAGGAAAAGTTTAGCAAACGTTTCATGAAAAAGAATACCGGGGAGGATACTTTGTTCGCAAACCGGCGCCGGCAAACCGGGACTATGCTCGCGCCCCGATTCGCCGGACATGCCGGAGGTTCTCGTTGGCCCGGGTGGCCCCGTTACGAGAGGCCGCCGAGTTCCGCTACACGGGCGCGCAGGCCATCGACGATGCGGTCCCGAGGGGCGTCGCCCTCGCCCTGCCGTTCGAGGTCGTCCGCGCCGATCGGCTCGCCGAAGACGAGCGTGACCTTGCCTGGGCGGATCGTGGCCTTCCCCGGCGGCATCGCCTCGTAGGTGCCCTGTATAAAGACCGGCACCACCGGCACCCGGTAGTGGTCGAGGAGCATCCCGATCCCACGCTTGAACTCCTGCAACTCGCCGCTAGAGGAGCGCTGGCCCTCGGGGAACCAGACGAGGCTCTTCTCGCGCTGCAAGACCGCGGCACCGAAGGCGAGGCTCGAGGAGCCAGCCCGGGCGGGGTCTACGGGGACGACCTGGGCGAGCCTGCTCACCGTACGGGTGACCGGGTTTCCGAAAGCCGCACCGGTCCAGCCGGCCCAGTACGTCTCCCGCAGGGTACCGAAGTCCAGCGCAGCGCCGACCACGAACGAGTCCAGGTAGCTGACATGGTTGGGCGCTATTACGAACGGTCCTTTGTCGGGCAGGTTCTCCAATCCCTCAGCCTGCAGCCGGAGAAACCTGCGCACCAGGATTCGGTTGAGCAAGAACATACCCCGCGCCGCCACCGACGCCGCCGGTCCCAGCGGCCTGAGCCACCTTTTCTGCTCTTCGTCGAGCATCTCGTCGGGCCGTTCGACCGGAGAGACGCCGGAGGCGGTCTCGCCGGACTCCGCTACCTCTCGCAAGAGGTCGCGGACGGTCTCTATGCGCTCTATCGCCTCCTCGTCCAACTCCACCCCGGTGCCCTCCCCGATCTCCATTGTCAGGTTAACCCACTCCATCGAGTCCACGCCGAGGTCGAGCTGCGGGCTCGTATCTGGGGTCAGACGCCGGTTCGGGTAGCGGCTCGCGAGCATCTCCCAGACCTTCTCTGCCGCCTCATCCTCAAGGAGGGTTCTGTCTTCCTCGGACATCTCCTCCGGCGAGATCGGGCCGGGCGCCTCCCCCTCTTCGCCTCCTCTCGCCCGGTCGTAGTGATCGGACAAGAGGTGCCGGCGGAGCTTGCCGAGCTGAGTGTACTCCAGCGGCTCGCGGCTTATGGCGTAGTCGGAGAGACGCTGGTAGGAAGGCAGGCTCTTCGAGCACTCCTCGACCGCCTCACGGATCGCCTCCTCCATCTCCGCTTCGCGGTTCTGTATCTCCCCCACCTTCGGTACGATCACCGCTACCAGCCGCCCGTCCTTCTGCAACACCCCGATCTCGCGGATGACCGGGTGGGTCGCATAGACCTCCTCTACGTTCTCGGGCTGTATGTTCTTGCCGCCCTCGGTAACGATGAGGGTGGAGGCGCGTCCGGTGACGTACAAATAGCCATCGTCGTCGAAGTAGCCCAGGTCCCCGGTACGGAACCATCCGTCCTCGGTCAGGACCTTCTCGGTCTCCTCGAGCAGGTTGCGGTAGCCGGAGAAGACGTTCGGGCCGCGGGCCAGGATCTCCCCCTCATCCTGGGGCTCGTCGGCGCGGCGCTCCGGCTTCGCCCCGTCCTTGGACTCCTCGGGCATCGCCGAGGGGTCCACACGCAGCCTGACACCAGAAACAGGTCGGCCCACGCTCCCCAGTTTCTCCCCGTCGGGCGGATTGAGCGTCAGGAGCGGGGAGGTCTCGGTGAGTCCGTAGCCGGCCGCCACCCGCCATCCCAGAGACTCCAGCTTCCAACCCAGCTCTGGGTCGAGCGCGGCGCCGCCGGAGGCGAGGACGCGCAGATTCGGGCCGAACCGGTTACGTATGGGCCGGAGCAGTAGCTCGCCGGCGCGCAGGCCAAGCCGGCGGCGCAACCACGTGCTCGAAGAGACGCCGCCGTTGAAGAGCGCGGCGACGATTCGGGGACCGGACGTGGCTCGATCCTCTATCCCCGAGTAGAGCGCGTCGTAGAGTCTGGGGACGCCCACGATCAGGGTGACTTCTCCCTCTTGTAGGGCGCGCACGATCTGGGGCCCGGTAAGCGCGTAGGGCATGATGATCGGCAACCCGGCCGCGAGCGGCGTGAGCATCCCCATCACGAACGGGTAGACGTGGTGGAGCGGCAGCGGCAGCATGACCCGGTCGTCTTCGGCCACCACGTCCGCTTCGAGCAGCGTGTTGAGCTGGAAGGAGAGGTTGCGGTGGTTGAGCGGCACACCCTTCGCCGTCCCCGTTGTGCCCGAGGTGTAGAACAGCGCCGCCGGGTCCTCTGGCTCGACCCGCGGAAGCTCGCCGCTCCCGTCGGAGAGGAGTCGCCGCCAGCCCCGCTCGTCGTCCTCCTCCGTGTCGAGCAGGATGAGTTCGGGCGCGGTCTCTATCTCCAGGTCCTCGATGCGGCCCGCCCCCTCCCTCGTGGTAAAGACAAGCTTCGCACCGCTGTCTTCCAGAGCGCTGCGGAGCAGCTTGTCCCCGATCTGCGCGTCGAGGGGCACTATCACCGCCCCCACCCCAATGGCCGCCAGACACGCCACTATCCACTCGGGCCGGTTGGCGGCGAGCAGCGCCACGTGGTCCCCGCGCCCGACACCTCTCTCGGCGAGGCCTCGTGCTAACCGCTGCGTATGGTCGGCCAGGCCGGCGTAGGACCAACGCTCGGCATCCTCCTTGTGCAGCGCCAGCAAGACAGGCCGGTCGCCGCGCTCGGGGAGCGTCTCAAGGAGGGATTGCAGCGTACGCAGCTCGCTCATGGCTTGCTCCTCTCAGCCTCTGTATTCTACCGGAACCCTAACAGCCGCCGAAACCAGCCACATCACTCCAAAAGCATCATTTTTCGAGGGCAGGCTCTTTCTGGCAACGTACGGATGGAGGAGTGCAGAAGCGGGAATCCTCTGGTTCCTTTGACGATTGCGAAGGGCCCGACTGACGTTTATCATAGCCGGGCTTTGTCGAGCTCTGTGAGAGGCCGCACCGATAAGCAAGAGCGCTACGTATAAGGACAGACGTGCCCAGGCGAGGAAATTAGCTTTACCGTTCCTCGTCCTGGCTTTGGCCGTCTTTGTCTACGGCCTCTACGGCTTCGACGGGGTGCTGCTCCGCGACTACTCCATCTACCTTTACGGGGGCCAGAGGGTGGCCGACGGCGTCCCGCCCTACGCGGGCGTCTTCGACCACAAGGGACCTCTCGCGCCCATGATCGCCGGGCTCGGCGTGGTGATCTCCCATGTCTTCGGCTGGGACGACATCTACACGGTACGCGGGGTCTTCTTCACCACCGCCTGCCTCGCGGTCGTCGGGGTCTACCTGCTCGGCAAGAACGTGTTCCGATCCGAAAGGGCGGGGCTCTTCGCGGCCCTGACCTTTCTCGGTTTCTACGGCTTCGCCCAGCCCGCCTCCTCGGGTCCCGAGCCAAAGACCCCGATGGTCCTCTTCGAAATCCTGTGCCTCCTCTTCGCAACCCAAAAGAGGTGGTTCTGGTCGGGCTTCTTCGGTTCTCTGGCGTTCCTCATATGGCAGCTCATGGGGTTCTTCCCGCTCGTGACCTTCCTTCTTGCCGTTCTGCGCCCGAGAGAGGAGCGCTTCGGGGCGGCGCTGCGGGCGGCGGCGGGGATCTCCGTGCCGCTCCTGGCCCTCCTCGCGTACTACTACTACCACGGCGCCCTGAGGGACCTCCTCGACGGGATGATCGTGTTCAACACCACGTACCTCGTGCGGGGCAGCTTTAACCTCGGGCCGCAACTGGCGAGCGCGGCGAGCAACATTATCCTGCCGTACGCCACGATGCTGGCGCCCATCCTGATTGGGCTGTTCGTAATCCTGCGCCTCTACACGAAGAGGCCTTTCGAGTACCGCTTCGCCCCGATCCTCGTCACCCTTCCGGGCCCTATCCTGTGGTCTATACGGGACTTCCAACTCGCCGACGACTTCTACGTCTTCCTCCCGTACGCAGCTATCGGGTTCGGCGCCTTCGTAGCCGACCGGCTCCGGCAGGCCGAGTCGCCACGGGTCCCGGCGGCGCTCCTCGCCGCGATCCTCCTGGCGGTAGCCGTGGGCAATACCTTCGAGGCGATCAACGCGAGCGCCGCCCAGAGGCTAACCGGCACGACCGTGACCCTGCCGGACCAGAGGGCGGGGGCACAGGAGATAGAGGACCGGTACGGGGAGGACGTAAAGATAGCCTCCATAGGCTCGCCGCAGGTTCTGGTGCTCCTCCACCGGGAGAACCCCAACCCCTACCTCTGGCTCTCCGCCGGGATAGACGGCTACATAGAGAACGAGACGCCCGGAGGCTTCGACGGCTGGCTCGACGACCTCGAAGCATCAAACCCCGACGTGCTCACCTTCCTCGCCGAGGGTCAGATCCTGTTCAGCCAACACCTCACCTACGAGCACAAGCGCGAGCTGATGGGCCGGCTCAACGCCCGCTACCATGCCGAGAAGATAGGCCCCTGGTGGGTCTACGTGAAGAACTCCCTCGACGAGGGAGATAAAGCCTAGAAAAAGAGCGAAAATGCGCAAGGCGGCGCCTATATCGGGGTGCGCGAATGTAGATAAATAGCCTGCGAAAAGCTAGCGTAACCCCCCAGACCATGTTAGCCTTCACTAGCGAAGCATTGCCGAGGCCGGGCCAAGGTATTGTGGATATGCAGGAGGAGGGGACCTCTCCGAAGACCAGATGTAGATCGACACGGTGCCACGTGTGGAGGGTAGACCGTTGAGTCTCAAAAATCCTAAAGACAGGGTAAGGTCCGGGGATGGTTTCCTGGTCAGGAATACCGTCGGTGGCTCCTACGAGCGCCAGCCGAAGAGCGGCCGGCGGAGGATCGTCGCGCCCGTGCTCGTCTTCTGCGCCGTTTTGGCCCTGCTGGTGGCGGCGGACTACTGGAGCAATCACGGTGAGATCTACCGGGGCGTCGCGGTGGGTAGCGTGGACCTGGGCGGGAAGACCCCCGACGAGGCCCGCGCGCTGGTCGAGCAGCAGGCAGCGAATGACCTCCAGGAGATCCGCTTTACTGGTGGGCCGGAGGAGTTCTCCTTGAGCGCGCAGAAGATGGGCCTGAGCTTCGACACGGCCGGCACCGTGGAAGATGCGTACAACGTCGGGCGGGAGGGCAGCATACTCAAGCGCCTCGGCGACCGTATGGTGGCGGCCTGGAGCACGGTAACCGTACCGCCGGTCA
>JADDPM010000218.1 GCA_016781885.1 Rubrobacter sp. | reverse complement strand
GCGACGACCGGCTACCAGAACATAAAGGAGTTCCAGAAGGCCGAGGTCATGGTCGCGCCCAGCCTGCACACCGAGGGCAAGCTGGAGCAGATCTCCCAGCAGGTCGGGATGGGCTAGCCCTTGATCCTGGTCCTCGACTTCGGCGGGCAGTATGCCCAGCTGATCGCCCGTCGCGTGCGCGAGGCCCGCGTCTACTCTGAACTCGTTCCCTACGACACGCCCATCGAGGAGATACTCGCGCGCGAGCCCGAAGGGATCATCCTCTCCGGCGGACCGAACAGCGTCTACGGCGAGGGCGCGCCGCGGGTCGACGAGAGGCTCTTCGGGCTCGGGACGCCTACTTTGGGCATCTGCTACGGGATGCAGCTCATGGCGCTCGAGATGGGCGGGCGGGTCGAGCCCGTCCAGGTTCGGGAGTATGGTCGCTCGGACCTGTGCGTAAAGGAGCCCGGACTGCTCTTCGCCGGAACCCCCGATGAGCAGAGGGCCTGGACGAGCCACGGTGATGCCGTCCTGACTCCTCCCGAGGGGTTCCGGGTGACAGCCGAGACCCCATCTATACCGATAGTCGCCTTTGAGGAGCCGGAGAAGGGATTCTTCGGGGTGCAGTTCCACCCGGAGGTTAGGCACAGCGAGTATGGGATGGACGTCCTCAAGAACTTTCTCTTCGAGGCTTGCGGCTGCACGCCGGACTGGACGCCTGTCAACATAATCACCGACGCGGTTGAGAAGATAAGGGAGCAGGTCGGGGACAGGAAGGCCATCTGTGGCCTCTCCGGAGGCGTGGACTCCTCTACCGCCGCCATGCTCGTGCATCGGGCGATAAGAGACAATCTGACTTGTGTTTTCGTTGACCACGGGCTCTTGCGTCAGAACGAGGCCGGGCAGGTCGTCGAGGCGTTCGGCAAGAACTCGGACGTGCCGCTCGTCCATGTGGATGCCAAAGACCGCTTTCTGGACAAGCTCGAAGGGACGACCGACCCGGAGGCGAAGCGCAAGATCATCGGCGAGGAGTTCATCCGCACCTTTGAAGAAGAGGCCGGCAAGATCGCGGAGAATGCGAGGTTTCTCGTTCAGGGGACGCTGTACTCCGACGTGATCGAGAGCGGCACCCGCGACGCCGCGAAGATAAAGAGCCACCACAACGTCGGCGGGCTGCCGGAGATCATGGACCTCGACCTCGTGGAACCGTTGCGCGCCCTCTTCAAGGACGAGGTTCGCATAGTCGCGGCGGAGCTCGGGATGCCCGAGCGGATGGTGTGGCGACAGCCGTTTCCTGGACCGGGGCTGGCCATAAGGATTATCGGGGAGGTGACCAGAGAGCGGCTGGAGATCCTGCGTAGGGCGGACTTCGTGTTGCAGGATGAGATAAGGAACGCTGGCCTCTACCGGGACCTCTGGCAGAGCTTCGCCGTCCTGCCGGCCATACACAGTGTAGGCGTCATGGGCGACGCGAGGACGTATGAGTATCCGATAGTGATCCGGGCGGTCACCAGCGACGACGCCATGACCGCCGACTGGGCACGGCTGCCCTACGATCTGCTGGAACGGGTGAGTAACCGCATCATCAATGAGGTCCCCGGCGTCAACCGGGTGGCCCTAGATATCACCAGCAAGCCCCCTGGCACTATCGAGTGGGAGTAGGTCTCATATAGCAACAGTCTGTTACGTTCTTGCTCAAGCAATCTACGGTCGAGTCTAGCATCGAGTTCTCTAAGCTCGTTCATGATGGAGGATAATCACCTCTTCTTGCACTTTCGGGCGCTGCTCCTCTAACGTAGTTAGCGATGCGGCACCTACAGTCGGCGCCTGGCTACCGAATGTTAGACGAACCTTTAGACGCTTTGTGCAGGAGCGAGAGGCGATCCTGCGGGTATAAGTTCATCGAGCCCTCGAATAATGTAGTCGGGGCGGTCTGGAGAGCGAAGGGCCTCATCGAGGCTAGTAGCACCGGTCAGAACCAGTGCGCTGACAATACCTGCCTCGTTAGCCATGCGCATATCCGTAGTGAGGCGGTCGCCCGCAAGCAATATATCCTGGGCCGGTATACCGAGCCGGTCTAGCATCGTGGCCGCCATGTGTGGAGAAGGTTTGCCGACGATCGCCTCGGCGCGAACTCCGGTCGACGCTTCGACGGCAGCCAGGATAGCTGCGCAGTTGGGTAACCCTCCCTCGGGGGTCGGGCAGTAAGCGTCCGGGTTGGTAGCAACGATGCGCGCGCCCTGGCGCACGGCGTCGAAGGCAACCTGCAGTTTGCGATAGGTGAAGGTGCGGTCGAAGGAGACGACTACTACTTCTACACCTTCCTCTCCATCTACTACCTCATATCCGGTAGATCTCAGTAGCTCGATGAGCGGCGGTTCGCCGATGACGAAGAGCCGTGCGGTCGAGGCGTGCTTTGCCAGGTAGAGCACCAGAGCATTTGTCGAGGAAACGATCTCCTCAGGAGAGGTTTCGATGCCGAGCCGGGTGAGCTTGGCGGCATAGTCGGCTGGCATTTGGAGCGGCTTGTTAGTCAGGTAGAGGACTCGGGACCGGTGCTTGAGTTGCATGATCGCCTCGCCTGCCCCGGGTAATAACTCATCCCCCAGGTAGACGGTGCCGTCGAGA